>CAZARS010000005.1:2187-16993 GCA_964487625.1 uncultured Desulfobacca sp. | reverse complement strand
TCTCCTGGTGACGGCAGGGGCCCAGGTGCAGGTGGTCATGACCGCCGCGGCCCAGCACTTTGTAGGTCCCCTGACCTTTCAGGCCTTGTCCGGGCTGCCGGTCCGGACGGCCCTCTTCGGCCCCGAGGCCGATCCCTTGGAACACATTGCCCTGGGACAGGCCGTGGATGCCATCGCCGTCGTCCCGGCCACGGCCAATATCATCGGCAAGATCGCCAGCGGTCTTGCTGATGACCTCCTAACCACCCTGATCGGATGCGCTCGCGGAACTCCCCCCGGGCGGCGACCCAGCCGATCCTGATCTGCCCGGCTATGAATGTCAAGATGTATGAGAACGCGGTGGTTCAGGAAAATCTGGCCAAATTGCGGAGTCGGGGTTGTCACGTCCTGGAGCCAGCCGAAGGCCCCATGGCCTGTGGAGCTTACGGGGCCGGGCGTCTGCCGGAGTCGGCCGATATCCTGGCGGCTCTGGCCTGCCTGTTGACTCCCCAGGACCTGGCCGGACGCCGGATACTGGTCAGTGCCGGTCCGACCCAGGAAGATCTGGACCCGGTGCGGTTTCTCACCAACCGCTCCACCGGCAAGATGGGCTATGCCGTGGCCACAGTGGCTCGCCGGCGGGGGGCGGCAGTTACCTTAATCAGCGGCCCGACCGCCTTGCCAGCGCCGTGGGGGGTAACGCGGCAGTCGGTCCGCTCCGCCCTGGAGATGCAGGCGGCTCTGGAAGCGGCCTTTCCCTTCTGCGATGCCCTCATCATGACGGCGGCGGTAAGCGATTACCGGCCGGCGGGTCTGGCCGAGCAGAAGATCAAACGGGGGGCCGAAGAAATGCTGGTCACCCTGACCCATAACCCCGACATTGTGGCTGGCTTGGGGGCCCGGCGGCAGCCCCACCAGGTCTTGGTGGGCTTTGCCGCTGAAACCCAGGATCTGATTGCCCACGCCACCGCCAAATTGCAGCGGAAGAATCTTGATTTGATTGTGGCCAACGATGTTTCTGCGCCCGATGCCGGTTTTGCCGTGAATACCAATCGGGTGACGATCCTGGATCGCCACGGCGGGATGGAGGTCCTGCCGTTGTTGACCAAAGAAGAGGTCGCGGCCCGCGTCCTCGACCGGGTGGCGGCCTGTTTAGCCCAACGCCGGGGACAATCATGACCGAACAAGCGTTTCGGCAGGAACTCAGGTACCTCAGTGCCAGTTTACGGGCCTTTGTGGCATATCAACAGCGCCAGGGACTGCGCTGGCTCGAAGGCAAGCTGCCGGCCATGGCGGCGGCCGTGCCCCAAGGATCCTCTCCCCCGGCTCCCAGCCGGCGGGACTTGAAGGACATCCGCCAGGAATTGGGGGATTGCCGACGCTGCAAACTCTGGAAAACCCGGACCCATCTGGTCTTTGGCAGCGGTGACCCCAAGGCCCAGCTCATGTTCATCGGCGAAGCCCCGGGGGCGGAGGAGGATCAACAAGGGGAACCCTTTGTGGGTTCGGCCGGGCAGCTCTTAAACCGTCTCCTGGAGCGCCTCGGTTTGCGTCGCGCTGAGGTGTATATCACCAACGTTGCCAAATGCCGTCCGCCCAATAATCGCAACCCCGACGCCGAGGAAATCGCCGCCTGTCGGCCTTTCCTCATTCAACAGATCCGGTCCATCAGACCGCAGGTCATCGTCACTTTGGGAGCGGTGGCGACCCATGCCCTCCTGGACGCCAAAGCGCCCCTCCACCGACTCCGGGGTCAATGGCAGCAGTGGGAAGATATCCCTGTCATGCCGACCTTCCACCCATCGTATCTGTTGCGCCTCCCCCAGGAGCGCCATAAAACCTGGGAAGATATGCAACAGGTTCTGAAAGCCCTGAAACGGGCGGTCCCTGGGGGAGATTGACCAGTCGGCCGCTGCCAGGGGCTTAGGTCGAGGGTATGATCCGCATGGCAGAAACCAATAAGAATTTTTTTAGATCATTATCCAGAACGCCATGAATACCGGCGCCCACTCTCCGGTAGGAAGGACTAGGCCCCCTGCATCGTGGCTTTAAGGGGGAAAGCAGAGGCACCAAAAGAAAAAATCAATAATCATGAGCAGTTATTCATGGCGCCGTAGATCATGAGTGTCCGGCAGGCTTTTGGCAGAGCTTGACAAAGGACGCCCAAAGCCCCAAAAAGCCTTCCACTAATGGCTTCTTTTCTCTTGTCATCCTGAGCGCAGCGAAGGATCTAAGATTTTTCGGTCGCTCCGCTCCCTCAGAATGATAAAATGAAACGGGTATAAAAGAGATCAAGGCGCCCATCAACCTTATGCAAAAACGTTGCCGGACAGCAGTGGTCATATCTAGTTGCAACTAGGATCAACGCCGTAGATGGTAAAGAGACAAGATGTTGATGGAAAATGCCCGCCAGTCATCTTCCTGGCCTGCGGGCCGCTGGTTCATTGAGCACGGCAGTGCCGATGACCTTTGTGCCTTCCGCTGCGTTGAGATTCTGGCCGAGGGGCGGACCCAGTTTCAGGAGTATGCCATTATTGCTTCGCCGGCCTTGGGTAAGGCCCTCATCCTGGATGGGGTATTGCAATCGGCCCAAAAGGATGAATTTATCTATCATGAGGCCTTAGTGCACCCGGCTCTCTGCAGCCATGACGCCCCCCTCCGGGTAGCGGTCTTAGGAGGCGGCGAAGGGGCGACCATCCGGGAAGTGCTGCGCCATGCCCCGGTGCAGACGGTTTTGATGATCGACTTGGACGCCGCCTTGGTGGAGCTCTGCCGACGTTGCCTGCCAGAATTCGCGGCCGGTGCCTGGGATGATCCACGGCTCCAGGTTCTTCACACCGACGGCCGTGCTTGGCTGGCCGCCCAACCAGACGCCAGTCTGGATGTCATTATCATGGATATCACCGACCCCTTGGAGGGTGGCCCGGCTTATTTTCTCTTTACTCAGGAGATGTTTGACTTGGTTCGCCGGAAACTCCGGGCCGAGGGAGTCATGAGCATTCAGGCCGGTTCAGCAGGGCAGGCCATCCGCCTCTTGCCCCACCTACACCGCACCCTCAGAACGGTTTTTCCCCGGGTCATACCTTATACAGCTTACATCGGTAGCTTTAATGACCAATATGGCTTCATCCTGGCCGGAGGGGCAGCCTGTACCTGGCCGGACCCGGCGCGGGTCAGTGAGATCCTGGCCGAACGGGGGGTAACCTCCTTGCGCTGGTTTGATGCGGAGTTTGCCTTGGCCCCATCTTTCTTGCCCCTTTACCTCCGACAGCTTTTGGCCCGGGAGGGGCAGATTCTTACTGACGCCCAACCTTTGCGCCAACCCCAGCCGTTTTCCATAAATCTTTAACCCTTGCATTCCTCTCTTGGCATGCCTACCTTTTTGCCACAGGTATTGATATATTAAAAAGAGTAATCGCACCATGGTGGGGTCTGGGATGGACTGAAACCCCAACCGTCGCCGAGAAAATTATGGGTAAAGACATCAAACTGCGTCAGATCGATGAATATCGTTGGGAGATTCCCCAGGAAGGGAAGATGCGGACAAGGGGGTTGATCTTCTGTTCCGCCCCTATGATCCCGGCCTTGCGGCAGGATCAGAGTCTCCAACAGGTGATGAATGTGGCCACTTTGCCTGGCATTGTGGGGGCTTCCCTGGCCATGCCGGATATTCACTGGGGCTACGGCTTTCCCATCGGCGGGGTGGCAGCCTTTGATCTCCAGGAGGGGGTGGTCTCCCCTGGCGGGGTCGGCTACGATATCAACTGCGGGGTGCGTTTATTGAGGACTAATCTGCGGCGCCCGGAAATCATGGGGCAGCTGCAAGAGTTGGTGGATGGGCTGTTTGCCAATATTCCCTCGGGGGTAGGCTCCCGCCGGCGGGATCTGAAGTTAACCGCACCCACGCTGCGGGAAGTTTTGCGGTATGGCGCGGCCTGGGCCGTCAAACAGGGCTTTGGCCAGGCCGATGACCTGCTGCATATCGAAGCCGGTGGCCAGATTCCGGGGGCTGATCCCGAGGCTGTCTCGGAGCAGGCCTTGGAAAGAGGCAAAGACCAACTGGGCACCCTGGGTTCGGGCAACCATTTCATAGAGATCGGTTACGTGGCCGAGATTTACGATGAGGAGATTGCCAGGGGGCTGGACCTCTTCCCGGACCAGGTAACGGTTATTGTGCATACCGGTTCACGGGGGCTGGGCCATCAGGTCTGTGATGATTTTATCAGCAAGCTCCTGCGGGCAACCGCCAAGTATGGTATTGAGCTGCCGGACCGCCAGCTGTGTTGCGCGCCGGTACAATCGCCAGAAGGCCAAGAATATTTGGGCGCCATGGCGGCGGCGGCCAATTTTGCCTTTGCCAACCGCCAGATCATCACCCATTGGGTGCGGGAGACCCTGCAGGAAATTCTCCGCCTGGGGCCCAAACACTTAGGTCTGCAACTGGTCTATGACGTGGCCCATAACATTGCTAAAATTGAAACCCATGAGGTCAATGGCCAGAAACGGCGCCTATGTGTGCACCGCAAAGGGGCGACCCGGGCTTTCCCGCCTCACCATCCAGAAGTACCGGCAGCTTATCAAGAGACCGGTCAGCCGGTGCTCATTCCCGGGGACATGGGCCGGTATTCGTATGTCCTGGTGGGCACAGCCCAGGCTTTGGCCGAGACCTTTGGCAGCACCTGCCATGGCGCCGGACGCATCCTCAGTCGTCACCAAGCCCTGAAAGCCGCCAAAGGCCGGTCGGTGGAAAAGGAATTGGCCTCCCAGGGAATCATCGTCCGGGGGGCAGGCCGGGGCACAGTGGCCGAGGAAATCCCCGAGGCCTATAAGGACGTGGAACAGGTGGTCCAGGTGGTCCATGGAGCAGGGCTCAGCCGGAAGGTGGCCAAGCTGCAGCCGCTGGGTGTTATTAAAGGGTAAATTCCAGCCGATTTTGCCGTTGACAGATATCGTATAAGAGGTTTATAATTTGTTTTTAACTTTTTCCTGAGATGGCCCTATGTTCAACCGCCTTTCTGACAAGTTGGCCGGCGTTTTCAAGAAATTAAAGGGGCATGGCAAGCTCACCGAGCTGAACATCAACGATGCCCTGCGCGAGGTCCGCCTGGCGCTCTTGGAAGCGGACGTCAACTACAAGGTGGCCAAGGCCTTCGTGGAAGGGATCCGACAGCGGGCTTTGGGTCAGGAGGTTATGTCCTCCCTGACGCCCGGCCAGCAGGTCATCAAGATCGTCCATGATGAGTTAGTGAGCCTGTTGGGCGGTGAGGCCCCCCGTTTGGAGTTGAGCGGCAAGCCGCCGGTAGTCTTGATGTTGGTGGGGCTGCAAGGTTCAGGGAAGACCACGACCACTGCCAAGATCGCCTTGCGCCTAAAAAAGCAGGGGCGGCAACCGCTCCTGGTGCCGGCTGATACCCAACGGCCGGCGGCCATCCAGCAGCTCCAGCGGTTGGGACAGGATATCGAGGTGGACGTCTATCCGACCCAACCCCAGCAAAAACCGGTGGAAATAGCCCAGGCGGCCCTGGCCTTGGCCGGGGCCAAGGGCCACGATGTCATCCTCCTGGACACGGCCGGGCGTCTCCACGTGGACGAACCGTTGATGGAGGAGCTCAGGGCCATCAAGGCGGTCACGAAGCCCAATGAAATCCTGTTGGTGGCCGACGCCATGACCGGCCAGGATGCGGTGCAGGTGGCTCAGAATTTCAACGAGGTCTTGGATCTCACCGGTGTCATCCTCACCAAGGTGGAGGGCGATGCCCGGGGAGGCGCCGCCTTGTCCATGCGTTCGGTCATCCAGAAGCCCATAAAATTTTTAGGGGTGGGGGAAAAACTGGACGCCCTTGAGGTCTTCCATCCGGATCGGTTGGCCTCCCGGATCCTGGGCATGGGGGATGTCTTAACTCTCATTGAAAAAGCCCAAGAGACCTTTGATGAAGAGCAGGCCAGGGCCTTGGAGCGCAAGCTCCGCAAGGATGGCTTCACCCTGGAAGATTTTCGGGATCAGTTGCGGCAGGTCCGCAAGATGGGCAGTTTGGAACAGCTCCTGGGGATGATCCCGGGTCTCAATAAAGTCAAAGGGCTCAAAGACATGCAGCCCGACGAAAAAGAGTTGGTCAAAGTCGAGGCCATCATCAATTCCATGACCCCGGCGGAGCGGGCCAATCACCTGTTGATCGATGGCAGTCGACGCCGGCGCATCGCCCGGGGGAGTGGCACCACGGTACAAGACGTCAACCGCCTCCTCAAGCAGTTTGAGATGACCCAGAAAATGATGAAAAAGATGTTGCAGAGCGGCAAGAAGGGTGGCAAACGGCGTCTGCTGCCGCCTTTTGGCCTTTCCTAAAGATCAGCCTCCAGGGGTGGGGTGGACGAAGTACGGGGAGGCCCCCCTGAGAAAAGTGAAAATCATCACCATTCGTTGAGACTTCGGTTGCCGCCAGGCCACCGATCATCTGTAAAGGAGAAGATACGCTACATGGCCTTACGAATCCGCTTGGCCCGGCATGGGGCCAAAAAACGTCCCTTTTATCGCATTGTCGTGGCAAATAGTGAAGCCAAACGGGATGGGCGTTTCATCGAGATTATTGGCACGTATGATCCGAACCGTAATCCCGCGGCCATTTCGGTAAAAGAAGAGCTGCTGGCACAATGGCAGAGCCGGGGGGCCAAACCAACGGCCACGGTAGCCAGTCTCCTGAAAAAAGTTAAGGCGGCGGCCCCGTCCGAACCAGTGACGTAAAGGGCGGACGACCGCTTCTTACCCGGCGCAAGGACCGACACGGCCTGACACTCCTCTGAAGGGGATGGGCGACTCTGGAGAGGCTTTACCGTGTTGCCAGCGATCTGACGAACTCGCCACCCAGACATGGAATGATTACCCTGTCGCTGACGTGGTTATCTGCTGACGGAGGTCGCAAGATGAAAGACTTGATCAAGTACATCGCCCAGGCGCTGGTGGACCATCCCGAGCAAGTGGAAGTTTCAGAGATTGAAGGGGAACAGACCTCGGTAATCGAACTCAAGGTGGCAAAAGAGGACTTGGGAAAAGTCATCGGCAAACAGGGCAGGACGGCGAGAGCCATGCGCACCATCTTGGGGGCCGCGTCAACCAAGATCAAAAAAAGGGCGGTGTTGGAAATCCTTGAGTGAGAAGCCCTCCCAGAGGGTCTGTATCGGACGCTTGTCACGCCCCCACGGCCTCCGGGGCGAGATCAAGGCCTTGCTGGAGGTTGACGATCTGGAAACGGTGCGGGCCCTCCAGACCGTGGAAGTGGAAGGTCTGCCCTACCGGCTGGCATCCGTCCGAATGCAAAATAATTTCTTCCTCCTCAGCTTAGAGGGGGTGACCACCAGAGAGGCAGCCCAGAGCCTGGCAGGACGAGATATCTGGATCGACCCGGCTCAACTGCCGCCATTGCCGGCCGGAGAATACTACCAGTTCGAAATCATCGGCCTTGCTGCCTACGTGGCGGAGTCGTTAACGCGGATCGGCGAAGTTACCGCCATCTTGCCAACGCCGGCCCATGATATCTACGTCATCCAAGGGGCTGGCCAGGAGTATCTGGTTCCAGCCGTGGCCGCGGCCATCGTCAGCCTTGAGCCGGAAAACGGACGGCTGCTCATCGCCGCCGCCTATCTGACGGTGGCCAACGGTGTTCATTGATATCCTGACCCTCTTCCCGGAGTTTTTTGCCTCCCCCCTCAGCCAAAGTATCCTGAAACGGGCTCAGGACCGGGGGTTGGTAACCATCACCTGTTGGCAACTCCGCGACTTTGCCCACGACCGTCATCACGTCACCGACGATCGGCCGTATGGTGGCGGGCCGGGCATGGTTTTGAAGATAGAGCCTTTGGTGGAGGCCATAGAAACAATCCGCCGGCTGCGCCCCGGGGTGCGGGTGTTGCTCCTCAGCCCGCAGGGTGAGGTATTTCATCAGGCTTTGGCCCAAGAATTGGCGCAACAGGAGAGCCTCCTCCTGATTTGTGGGCATTATGAGGGGGTTGATGACCGGCTGCAATATTTCATTGATGGCGAAATCTCGCTGGGCGATTTTATCCTGACCGGTGGAGAAATTCCGGCCTTAGCCATTGTTGACGCAGTGACTCGGTTATTGCCCGGCGTTTTGGGAGATGCGGCCTCAGCGGCCGAAGATTCCCTGACTGACAACCTCCTGAAGGGCCCCCAATATACCCGGCCCAGGGAATTTGCCGGGTATCGTGTCCCCGAAGTACTCTTATCCGGGGATCACCAACGCATTGCCCGATGGCGGCGGCAAGCGGCCCTGCGCCGCACTTGGGAACGCCGCCCCGATCTCCTAGCCCAAGCCTCCCTCACGGCAGCGGATCGGGCTTTTTTAGAGACGCTGATCTCAGCGGCGGCTTCGCCCACGGAGAGGACTGATGGGCCCCCAGCGGCGCAGAACGATGAGACAGGACGAGAAGCAAGCCTTGACCATTGATTGTTACCTTACGTTCCAAGAGGATATGCCATGGACCCTAAAATAGATCTAGTCTCCCGCGATCACATGCGGGCCGACCTGCCCGACTTTCGGGTCGGCGACACGGTGGAAGTGCACGTCCGCATCGTGGAAGGCGATAAAGAGCGGATTCAAGTTTTTAAAGGCGTGGTGATCCGCAAACGGGGCACCAACACCGGGGCTACTTTTACGGTGCGCAAGATTTCTTACGAAGTCGGCGTGGAAAGAACGTTTCCCTTGCATTCCCCCAGCATTAATGAAATACGGATTGTGAGCAGGGGCAAAGTGCGTCGCGGTCGCCTCTATTATCTGCGGGAGCTTTACGGCAAAAAGGCCCGGATTAAAGAAAAACAGACCGTTTAGGGGAGCCCGGAGAGTTGTGCGCCAGGCGCCCTGTAGCCAGGCAGACCCCCCTGTTCCTTGCCGAAGGCAACCCCGAGACCGCGCTGCGAGAGCAGGGGCTTGCGCTGGTGGCTGGGGTTGATGAAGTGGGGCGGGGCCCCCTGGCCGGACCCGTGGTGGCGGCGGCAGTGATTCTGCCAGCCGCCTGGTCTTTGCCTGGTTTGGCCGATTCCAAACTGCTCAGCGAGGCGCAGCGGGAGCACCTGGCGGAGCAGATCCAGCGGCAGGCCGTCGCGGTGGCGCTCGCTGCCGTTAGTGTGGCTGAGATTGAGACCCAAGGTATTGCGGCGGCCAGTCTAGCGGCCATGACCCAGGCTGTGCAGCAACTCCAACCCTCCCCCGAATTCGTGCTGATAGACGGTCCCTGGCGGTTACCCCTCGCCCTGGCCCAACAGCCGGTCATTAAAGGGGATCGCCTCTGCCCGTCGATCGCGGCCGCTTCCATTGTGGCTAAAGTCCATCGCGATCGTCAAATGGTGGCCTATCATCAGCTCTATCCCCAATATAACTTTGCCGGTCATAAAGGCTATGCCACTCAGGAGCATCTGGAGGCAATCCGCCGGTGGGGTCCATGTCCTCTGCATCGCCGGACCTTCCGAGGTGTCCGGGAATGGTGCGCCTAGATCATGACCCAAGAGCGTCGGCAACTGGGCAGGTTAGGCGAAGCGTTGGCCGCAGAACTTTTGGAGACGCACGGTTACAAGATCGTGGCCCGGAATGTCCGGACCCCTTTGGGGGAAATCGATCTGGTGGCGCGCCAAGGCAAGACGTTGGTCTTCATCGAAGTGAAACTCCGCCGGAGTCTCCAGTTCGGCACCCCGGCCGAAGCTGTTACCCTTCGCAAACAACAACGTCTCCGGCGGGCCGCCCAGTTTTATCTCATGCAATACCCCCAACAGGCCGAGAGTATTCGCTTTGATGTGATTGCCATTCTCTGGCAGGGGGACCGGCCTCAGATTGACATCATTCCTGCGGCCTTTTAAGCTGAGCCATGTCAATCGTTGAGACACTGCGCTCCCACATTAGTACCGTCGCGGTGCCTGGGCAGTTATATGTGGTGGCCACGCCCATCGGCAACTTAGAGGATATTACCTTGCGGGCTCTAGGGATTCTCGCCACGGTGGATCTCATCGCCGCCGAGGATACCCGCCGGACCCGAAAATTATTGGCCCACTATCAGATTGCCGCCAGACTCCTCAGTTACCATGCCCACAACGCCGCCAGCCGGGGGCCGGCAATCATCCGCGCGCTGCAGGCCGGGCAGGCAGTGGCCCTGGTCAGCGATGCCGGCACCCCCGGTTTTTCCGATCCGGGCACAGAGTTGGTGGCCCAGGCTTGGGAGGCCAACATTCCGGTGACCGCCATTCCTGGTCCAGCCGCTGGTTTGGCCGCCCTTGCCATGTCCGGATTTGCCGGAGAAGCTGTTTTCCTTGGTTTCCTGCCCCGCCAGAAGAAAAAACGGCTGGAAGAGTTGACCGCTTTGGCCCAGGAGCCCCGGGTCCTTATTATTTATGAATCACCCCGGCGACTGTTGGCGACCTTACAGGATCTGAGCCGGATCATGGCCGACCGCCAGATCTTGGTGGTGCGGGAATTAACCAAACTTTTTGAGGAAGCATGGCGGGGGCCCCTCCCGGAGGTCTTGGCGCAGCTGACCAGCCGGGAAATTAAAGGCGAATGCACCCTCGTCCTATCCCGACCTCAGGCCGTTGTGCCCCGGCAGGTAGATGCAGCCGCTTTTATCCTGGCGGCAGCCCAGGAGGGTTCCAAAAGCGGCCGTACCCTGGCCCAAGAGGCTGCTGCAGCCCTCGGCATCTCTCGCCGCGCCGCCTACCAGACTTACTTGGCCCTCCAAGCAGCAGGGAAACTCCCGGAAAAAAAGGGATAGGGCAGGTTTCCCTAGTTGAAGAACTAATCTTAGCAAGATTATAATAAACTATTAGTCTTGGTTGAACTCCTGACACGCCTGGTTTGCATCTCATGACAGATCACTTGGAAATGACCTTATTCGTCTTAAATAAATTGGGTCTGCACGCCCGGGCCGCTGCCAAGATCGCGGCCACGGCCCAGGGGTATGAGGCCTCCATCACCCTGGAGAGAAATGGCTTACAAGCCGATGCTCGCAGCATCCTGGATATTCTCGGCTTGGGTTGTGCGCAAGGTTCTGAGGTAACCCTGCGGGCCCATGGTCCCGAAGCCCAGACTGCCGCAGCCGCCATCGCTGAGTTATTTCGCCAGGCTTTTGGAGAAACCACATGACCCCCCTCACGGCCCGTGAAGTCTGGCCCCAGAACAAGGTCCTGAAAGGGATTCCAGCTTCTCCAGGGATTATCATCGGGCTGGCCTATGTGGTCAGTAACAAAGATAAGGTCCAATTCAATCGCTCCTACCTCACCACCAATGAGCAGATTATAGCGGAGATCCAGCGGTTTCGGGATGCGGTGAGCAATACCCGCAAGGAGATCAGCTCCATAAAACAGGCGATCACCGATGAATTTCAGGAGCATGCCTATATCTTAGATACCCATCTCCTCATTCTCCAGGACAAGCTGCTCTATGACGCCACCATTCGACTGATTCAGGAGGAGCGGATCAACGCGGAATGGGCCCTCCAAGAGGCCGTTACCCAGGCTCAGGCCCTCTTTAGCAAAATCGCTGATCCGTATATCAAAAGCCGCATTCAAGATGTCCAGGATGTCAGTCAACGAGTCCTGCGCCACTTGACCGGCGGCAATCCCTTTGATTTCAGCAAACTGACGGATCACGTCATCTTGGTCATCCACGATCTATCCCCGGTGGATGCCACCCAGATGTCCGTGGCCAAGGTGAAGGGGTTTATTACGGAAACCGGGGGCAAGACCTCCCATACAGCCATCATGGCCCAATCCCTAGAGATTCCTGCGGTGGTGGGCCTGGAAGATGCCACCCAGGAGATCGATACCGGCTACACCCTCATCCTCGATGGCCTCAATGGCACGGTGGTCATCAACCCCGATCCCAAGATGCTGGACATCTATCTCCAGCGCAAGAAAAAGTTTGAAGAATTTAAAAAGGATGTCAACAGATCCAGCTTTTTGCCGGCCATCACCCTGGATGAGCACCAGACCCAAGTTCTGGCCAACATCGAGTTTCAGGAAGAAGTCGATCTCGCCCTGGATTACGGAGCCGATGGCATCGGTTTATATCGCACCGAATTCCTGTTCCTGCGGCATCAGCGTCTGCCCACCGAGGAGGAGCTGTTTGAGGATTATAAGACCGTTGCCCAGATGATGCGGCCGAAACGGGTCACCATCCGGACGCTGGATATCGGCGGCGATAAATTCGCCTCCCATCTGGAGTATGCCCCGGGCATCAATCCGGCTTTGGGTCTGCGGGCCATCCGCTTCTGTCTGAAGGAGCATGGGATTTTTCGCACTCAATTGCGGGCCATCCTCCGGGCCTCGGCGTATGGCCAGGTCAGGTTGATGTTTCCTTTGATATCCGGCATCCAAGAGGTTATTGCCGCCCGCCGCATCCTGGAAGAAGTGAAGGAAGAGCTGAGTCGAGACGGCCAGGCGTTCAATCCCCGTCTGCCGGTGGGGCTCATGATCGAAGTGCCCTCGGCCGTCATGTTGGCCGATCTTTTGGCCAAAGAAGCCGATTTTTTCAGTATCGGCACCAATGACCTCATCCAATACGCCCTGGCCATTGATCGAGGCAATAAACATGTGGCCAATATGTATCAACCGCTCCATCCAGCCGTGTTGCGGATGATCAAGCAGGTGGTGGATGCGGGCCATACCGCAGGCATTACCGTCGCCGTGTGTGGCGAGATGGCTGGCGACCCGCTCTATACCCCCATCCTGCTGGGACTTGGGGTGGACGAGCTTTCCATGAATGCCTTAGCCATTCCGGTGGTGAAGCGCATCGTCCGCCACGCCTCCATGGAGGAAGCCCAGGAGTTTGCCCGCCATGCCCTCCAATACGGCACCGTGGAAGAGGTGAATGCCTATGTGACCGGCATCATGGCCAAGCGCTTCCCCGAGGTCTTTATGTTCGGCCGGGAATTGGCCAACCCGGCATAGCCAGTCTCCATCCGAAAAGGCCTCATGTTATGTCTGGATCGATTGTAAGGGCTGGGTAACTCAGTCCCTACACTGGAAATTTTCACCTGATGTAGGGCCCTCAGCCGGCTTACTACCAGTTTCCGCAGGAAAACGAGCTGATATCTCCCTGAAGAGCCGCCAGGCCGCGGGAAGCTAACCCATGAAAAAAGATCAGGTAAAAGTTATTTGCCAGAACCGCAAGGCCTATTTTGATTATTTCATTGACGACGTGGTGGAAGCCGGCATCGTCCTCACCGGCCCCGAAGTCAAATCCATCCGGATGGGCAAGGTGAATATTAATGATGCCTTTGCCCGCATCCGCAAAGGAGAGGTCTTCCTCCACAACGCCCATATTAGTCCCTATCCCTATACCCCCCAGGACTCCTACGATCCCACCCGCACCCGCAAGCTCCTGTTGCATCGCCGGGAGATCAAACGCCTCATCGGCAAAACCGAGGAAAAGGGTTTTACCCTGATCCCCCTCAAACTCCTCTTCCGGGATCAGTATGTCAAAGTGGAGCTGGGCTTGGCCAAAGGCAAGAAAAAATACGATAAGCGCGAAACCATCCGCCGCCGCGACGAAGAGCGGGAGATGCAGCGCCAGCGCAAAAACCGGCGCTAATACTGAGGCGCGATCAAAAAAAATTTTGCCCCCCTGACCTTGGCCCTCCCCCCACCTGCGTGAGGAAAGGGAAATGAGGAATAACCAGTCCCTCCGGCTCAACCCATTCCAAATTAGTCAGGCCCCAGAAACGCTGCATCGCCCGCCTTCTTTGTCTACTGGAATTTTCTTCCCGTTGCCCATCTGGCAGGTTTCTACTTGGGCTCGGAACCTTCCCCCACCCAGGTTCCATAGGCTATCATCCTCATCTGTGGTATACTGGTCAGTGGAGTGAGGTGGGTATGTCGAATGTCTTTGAACAGTATGCCCAGGCCTACGATGATTGGTTTGTAGAGCATGATGCGGCCTATCGAGCGGAGTTGGCAGCGGTCGCGGCTCTCTTGCCGGCAGCGGGGCGGGGCGTTGAAATCGGGGTGGGGACCGGCCGTTTTGCCGGCCCATTAAAGATCAGCCTGGGTGTCGAACCGGCTTGGGCCATGGCGACCTTGGCCAAAAAACGGGGCATTCAGGTAATCCTGGGTCGAGCCGAAGCCTTGCCTTTGGCGTCAACTTCCTGCGACTTCGTCCTTTTGGTCACGGTTCTCTGCTTCCTGCCAAACCCTGTGGTGGCCATTCGGGAATGCAGCCGTATCTTAAAACCCCACGGTCGGCTTATACTTGCCGTTCTCGATCCAGACAGCCCCTTGGGACGCCAGTATGAGGCCCAGAAAGACAAGAGCAGGTTTTTTCGGGAGGCGAGGTTTTACCCTCTGCCGCAGATCCGGGAATGGTTAGAGGACTCGGGCTTTCAGGAGCTGGCCAGGCGCCAGACCATCTTTCAGGAGCCGGCGACGATGATGGAACCGGAATCAGGGCGCCCCGGCTCCGGCAAGGGGGCTTTTGTGGTCCTGACGGCCCAGAAGATCGGCGACTAAGAATTTTGGAACTAAAAAATTCGCGCAGGTTCATAATAATTCAGCTTGTTCCACAAGATACACATAATCGTAATATTTTATTACAAAAAAATATAACAAAATTAATGGGCATACAGGATGGGTTATTATCATGTTCCTACCTTTATTCTTAATATTTTTATTGGGCAGCGTATCTCAAAGCACTGCCGCAGAATGGTTTGTCAGACCGCTGGGCTCGGGAATCGCCGTAAAAAATGGCCAAACCTATGAGACGGCTTGGGAAGGACTGGACGCTGTGGTTTGGGGAGAAAAGGGTGTCAAAGCAGGGGATACTCTTTGGATTTGCGG
>CAZARS010000005.1:0-2177 GCA_964487625.1 uncultured Desulfobacca sp. | reverse complement strand
TTTACCTCTGCAAGTCTTACTATCGGCGCCTCTGGAACCAATGATGCAGCAAGGATAACGATACGGGGTGATTACCCGGCTGATCCAGGTGTAATTTACAGCATGGCGTATGCTTTGAAATCCTCTGATTGGCGGCATGTGGGCAATGGTGTTTATAGAATACCTCAATTCACCGGCGGCTCGGGTACTTATTATATTTATGAACAAGATGGCGAAACAGTTCATTTATCAAGAAAGACAGATTTTTTTCCGAGACAAGTAGAAAAAATAACTGATCCCAAGAGGGTTGATATAGAACAGGATACAATTACAGTAAATGAGAATTGGCCTACGGGAATGAAAGTTATCTTGCAATATTCCGTGCCATCACCCTTAAAAGCAAATATCGATTATTATGTAATAAATAAAGAAAATAATAAAATTCAATTATCCTTAACTCCTGGTGGTACTCCAATAGATCTAAAAAGTACAGGTGGACATTTTATTATAGGTCGAGCCTTAAGAGAAGACGAGCTCGCTATTTTTACCGAGGGATTTTATTGGGATGATGGTCCTAACTCGGGCCATCTTTATTATAAACCAATTTCCAATAAATCACCATTAAAATTAAAATGTTATGCAACTCATGGATCAAGTAGAATTATTATTGAAGAAAAATCATATATCTCTATTTTTAATCTGATAACTTATGGAGGAATTGTTGTTAAAAATTCAAGTTATGTGAATATAAAATCTGTAAAAATATATAATACTGCTTGGGCTATACGACTTGAAGGTGACTGTAATTTCATAAATATAAGTAATTGTCAAATAGAAAATGTCTGTGAAGGGATCTATGCTTATACGGGGACTCCAGGTAGGGTTTCAGATAATTGTAATATATCAAATAATAAAATTAAAAATGTTATTCCGTATAATTTTGGCTATAAAAATGATCAGCACGCTATAGCATTTCAAAACGGTATAAATAATAAAGTCTATGATAATATAATAGAAACGGCGGCTACAGGGATAACTATATATGTAAGTAGTTGGTTTGATTCTCAATGTTCTTTTGAAGCTTATAATAATTTTATAAAAGATATTTATGGACATAATATTGGATCAGCAAATTGGCGTAGTTCAGATAATATTCTTGTTGATCCAAGTCGCGATTTTACAAAAATAACGTCTATTGGTCAGACTATTAAAAATAGAACAACTAAGGCTACTGGAATAGTTAAATCCATTAAAACTACAATAAATATTAATGATACATTAATCACATCATTAGAAGGAGGATCAAGAAACTCTTGGCAGCGAGATGATATCTGGCAAACCGCCAACCATATCGCCCACGGTTTTGCGTTAGACTTTCATGGGCCAGTCAAGGGTTGTGATACGGAAATAAAATTTTATAACAATATCGTGACGGAAGTTGATTACGGAGGTGTAAGAGCAATAAATGCTCTTCTTAAGCCAACAGCAAGAACATATTTATATAATAATACTATTAATAATGTTGGTTGCGGCATTTATGTCGGAGGTAATGCTGCATCTTATAATGTTACAAATTTATTTATAAAAAATAATATTATAAGTAAAGTACGCGATTGTGGTTTAAATAAATTAATACCAAGTTTATTTTATATTATCGGAACTATAAAAGAAAGATCATTTAATACTGATTATAATTGTTATTATATACAAAAAGATAACAAATTAGCCAACAAATGGTTTATATATTTTGATATTAATAATTATATACATTCAAATTGGTCAGGATGGTTGGCAATTATTCAAAAAAATATACCAAGTAATGAGTCTCATACGCTAAGGTGCAATCCACAATATAGAAATACCTCGGGCAATTATTTACACGCCAGCGATTTTCAACTTACCGACACTTCCCCAGTCCGAGAAGCAGGATATCCATGGACGGGGATTAATCTGGATTTCGGGGGATTCCCATTTAATAAGATGAAACCTTCGATTGGAGCGTGGAGTTGGCGCGGCACAGAGGGCAATATTACTCAGCCCAAAGAAGAGAGGGAATAAAGCAAGTGCGACCCACGCGTTAATCAAAGCCCTTGGAAGATGATTTGTAATTGAAGGGGAAGCATAAATGTAACCGTTCAGCCTCTGATCAAAAAATGCAATTTTTTTTCAAAAAAATGCATTTTGTGCTTGTACAATTG
>CAZARS010000004.1:52776-59220 GCA_964487625.1 uncultured Desulfobacca sp. | reverse complement strand
CCATGGAGGAAAGATGCTCGACGATGTGGGTCTGCGGGGTGATGGGATAAGCGGCAATGGCCTCGGCCCGGGCCAACGCCACGGCGTGGCTCACGGCAATCGATACTTCCATTCCTTTGCGGTGGCCCATTATTCTTCCTCCGGTACCATGGTAATACAGCCGGTGACGCACTCCCGGGCGCAGGTGCCGCAGCCTTTGCAATAGTATGGATCCATATCAAAATAGCCGCCCGGCTCCTGAATAATGGCCGGTTCGGGGCAGACGGTCCAGCAGACGCCACAGCGGATACACCGGCTTTTGGTCCAAACCGGGTGTTGGGAACGCCAATCACCGACCCGATACTCCCGGGCGCTCCCGGGTTTACGCAAGAGGGCGCCCAATTCGATTTCCTGCCAGGTCATTTGATCAAGGGGTTTACTCACGATTTGGCCTCCTCCACCACGGTACTCTTATAGGCCTCCTCCAACGCGGCGATGTTTTTGGTGGCCATGGGGCCGAAACGCTCTTTGAGGGGACCTTTCAAGGAGTCAAGCTTTACACAATCGGTAGCCCGGAGCAGGGCGCCCAACATAGTGGTATTCGTAATGGGCACGCCCAAGATCCGTTTGGCGATCTCGTTGGCGTCCACGACCGCCAAAGTATGGGTAAGACCATACTCCCGCCGGGCCTCAGCCAAGGTTTTATTGGTGTTGAGAACAATGATCCCAGTGGGCTTCAGATCGGCTGCCGGGTTTTGGATGCGGATAAGACTGGGATCGAGGATCAGGATGACATCAGGGTTGGCAATTTTGCAGCGCAGACGGATATGGTGGTCATCAATACGCAAGAACGCCAATACCGGGGCCCCCCGGCGTTCCGGCCCGAAGCTGGGAAACCCTTGGGCATACTTGCCTTCTTCAATGGCCGCGGTGGCCAGCAGCTCCACCGAGGTGACCGCCCCCTGCCCGCCTCGCCCGTGAAAGCGGATTTCTAACATGGATCGACCCTCATTCCAATTGGTTAACGGCCCCTCCGGTTGGGGCAACCCCATAACCGGCCTGCCGTTGGGTGTGCGTCCTTTATTTCCGTCCATTCTATTCCGAAAAAAAAGCTAACACAATAACTTTCCCGCCAACCGCCCAAAGGCCCTCCTCGGACAAATTCGTCAAGATCCTTTTTTCTCAATCATTTAATCTTGTTGCGAGCGAACAGACGCCATGTCAAAAAAAAAATGACAAAATTTTCAGAAATGCCATGACCCCTTGCATTTTATTTCACTTGACATCTGCCGCAATTCTCGAAATATTAGTGCCTAATTATCGTTGCATGAGCCCCCAGCTAATCAGTACCATTTTTGGGGGAAAGGAGCAGACCACCGATGGCAGCTTGGCAAAAGATGGGAATGATCTGTATTAACTCTGAGTTAGAGGAAGTGTGCAAGCAATGCCTTTGGTTGGAATGGAGTCCGACCCACCACGCCTGCCTGAACGAAAAGGCCTATTTTTGTCACAAAAAACCAGATTTGCGGCAAGAGCTGCAGCATGTCAGAATGGCCGAGGCAGCGCCACCGCCCTTAGCTTCCCACAAAAGCGGCGCTAAATGCTAACTTGCTCATCCAGCATGGCTATTTCCCCGGAACCTCACCATCCCTGATGCTGCCGGGAGGTGCTTGTGACTTAGTATTACTAAGCCGCCGCCGGAGGCTCTGGTCTATCTCCCGGCCGCCAACTCGACCTCAAGGGGCTGCATCGCAACCCCGCTGGTGGCTCTGCCGTCGCCAAGCATTGCCAAGGAGGTGGGCCTGCCGCAAGGGGAGGGGCAACCGGTATGGACCCAAACAGCCCCGGGTCAGCTCCAGAGATTCTTCCAGGGTTATCAGGTGCCCCGGCGAAATGAAGAGCGGTCTACACCCCCGACGAGAGCGCAAAAGATAACCCACCACCTCCCCCGCCGCAGTTAAAGGGCAAAAACTCCCCTTCTCCAGCCCCAGTTCCCCGGCCTCGCCCCAGAGCCGGCTCTTGGCACAGCCGATGGTGGGCAGCCCCAGGAGCAGGCCCAAATGGCTGGCCAGACCCAGACCCCGGGGATGGGCAATACCTTGCCCATCCACCAAGATAACGTCGGGCTTTTTGGCCAACTTCAGGATCGCCGCCTGCAAAATGGGGGCCTCCCGGAAGCTCAGCAGACCTGGAATATAGGGAAAAGGCACCGGCCCCACCGCCACCGCCGTCTCCAGCAACTCCAACTCCGGCCAAGATAGCACCACAGCCGCTCCATAAAGGAGTCGATCATCTTTTTGATATGCGGCGTCTACCCCGGCGATGCGGCGGGGGGGCCGAGAGAGAGGTCGCAGGCGGATTTCCTGCTGGTGCTGCTCTTGCCAAGCCACGGCAGCCGCCACCGATTCAGGCCAAGAGCCTGGAGGGCTATCAGAGGGGAGAGCTGCCTTGTCCTTCATGAGCAGATGGGGCGTGGACAGCGCCCGCGTTTTCTCTGGCGCCGCCCCAAGGACTCTGGTACACTCTGCCCTTGAGGAAGTTCCCGGACGGGAACCAGGCCACAAGGAGAGGAAGTATGAATTTTCAATGGGAAAATATCGATTGGGTCATGCTGGATATGGACGGCACCCTGTTGGATAAACATTTCGATGACTATTTCTGGGAAACGCTCGTGCCCCAGGAATATGCCCGGCGGCATAACCTGGACCTGGCAGCAGCCCGACAGGAAGTCTTTGCCCGCTACCAACGGGAAGAAGGAACCCTCAATTGGACCGACATTGACTTCTGGTCCCGGGAGCTGGACCTGGATATCCCAGCCCTGAAGGAAGGCATCCGCCACCTCATCGAGGTCCATCCAGACAGTGAGCCCTTTCTCCGCTATGTTCGCGGTCTCCATAAGAAGGTTATTCTCGTGACCAACGCCCATTATAAGACCCTGGACCTGAAGATGAACCAGGTGGGTCTGTTGAGTTATTTTGATGAGGTTATCTCCTCCTTTGACTTGGGCGCCCCCAAGGAGGATCAGCGGTTCTGGCAGGCCTTGCAGGCGAGGTTGGGTTTTGACCCGGCCCGCACTCTGTTGGTTGATGACAACCGGGAGGTCTTGCAGGCAGCCCGAGATTATGGTATCCGCTACCTCTTTTTTAAGGGGATCTCCAGTTCCCAGGCACCGCCGGAGACGTCTCGGCGCTTTCCGGTGTTACATTACTTTACCGAGTTGATGCCCCAGGTCGGCGACTCCGTCCAACCCCCCGACCCACAGGCAGAGGCTGGGATCGGGTCTTAGGACCAGTCCCGGTTGCCCCAAACTCCAGGGGCGCGGGCACCCTCGGCCTGCGCCCCTGCCCTTGCCTAAGCCTTTTCCCGCCAGATGTGGGCTCCCAGGGCCGAGAGTTTCTGCTCCAGGCGTTCGTAGCCCCGATCCAGATGATATACCCGGTGAACCTCGGTCTGGCCTTGGGCCCCCAAGCCAGCCAATACCAGCGAGGCGCTGGCCCGCAGGTCAGTAGCCATGACGGGAGCCCCCTGAAGGGTCTTGGTGCCGCGTACCACCGCCTGATTCCCCGAGACCACGATATCGGCGCCTAACCGCCGGAGCTCGCTGACGTGCATGAACCTCTTCTCAAAAATCGTCTCGGTGATGACACTGACTCCCTTGGCCAGGGTCATGGTGGCCATGAACTGGGCCTGCATGTCAGTGGGGAAACCAGGGTAGGGCATGGTCTTGATGTCAACCCCGTTTAGGGCCCCCCCCGGGCGGACGTGGATGGTATCTTGGCTGACTTTCAGACGGACCCCTGCCTCCAGGAATTTATCGATGACCGCGGTCATATGGTCAACCGGCGCTCCCCGAATAATGACGTCTCCCCGGGTAATGGAGGCCGCAGCCAGATAAGTGCCGGCTTCGATGCGATCCGGCATGATGCGGTAGGAGGTGGCCTGGAGGGACTTGACGCCGTCAATAATCAGCACATCGGTGCCGATACCGGTAATTTTGGCCCCCATACTTTGCAGGAATTTGGCCAGATCCGAGACCTCGGGCTCTTGCGCGGCGTTTTTAATAACTGTCCGGCCCCGGGCCAGGGTGGCGGCCATGAGGAGGTTTTCTGTGCCGGTAACAGTTGGAAAATCCAGGATAATCTCGGCGCCTTCCAAACGCTTGACGGTGGCTTGGACATAACCATGCTCCAGGTTTACCTTGACCCCCATCTCCTCTAAGCCTTTTAGATGCAAATTAATGGGCCGAGCCCCGATGGCACAGCCCCCCGGCAGGGATACCCTGGCTTTCCCTAGCCGAGCCACTAAGGGTCCCAAGACCAGAACCGCCGCTCGCATGGTCTTGACCAGATCATACGGGGCCTCCCAGGAGACCAGATCGGTGCTGTCCACCTGCAGGGCATCCCCTTGCGCGGTGAACTGCACCCCCATATTCCCCAAAAGTTTCTTGGCAGTGCGGATGTCGGCCAGGTTCGGGACATTTGTTAGTGTGTGCTGTCCAGGAGCCAAGAGTGTGGCCGCCAAGATGGGCAAGGCAGCATTTTTGGCCCCGCTAATCATTACCTCCCCTTTGAGGGGTTTGCCACCGGCGATGACGATCTTATCCATGTTTTTGGCATATCATAAAAACAACCAAATCTCAAGGATATTCTAACAGATAGAGAGATGGCGGTTGATCCTCCCCTTTTTGTTCCGACCGGGAACGGATTCCAGGCGGACGCGGCGGCCCGTTTTGCTTGCCCGGTCAGAACAGCACGGTGCCTTTGGCCAGCCCTGGAAAGCGGGAATGTCTGGCGGAATTTTGAGAAAATTTTCTCAAAAATCTCCCCGATACTATGGAATATGGTTGCTAAGCTGTAGCCTAGGGTTTATGATCATTGCCGGAAAGTTGTTTTGCACCATTCTCCATAACTCGTCAGGTTCACGGGAAAGTGAAGAGAATCATTATGGCATTAGCCCCCTGCGGGGCTGGCCGGCTCAGAGTTTTTGGGGCCGTGGGGGCGATCTGCCTTATCCTCCTCAGCTTCTTGGGAAAACCGGCCTGGGGGCAGGATGAGGCCATCCGTCTGGGAGCCATTAACCCCCTAACCGGCACTCTGGCCCTCCACGGGATCGAAATCCAGCAGGGGATCGAAACCGCGGTGGCCGAGGTAAATGCCCAGGGTGGGATCAAAGGCCGATCGATCACCTTGCTGAGTCGGGATGATCAGAGTCGGCCAGATGTGGCCCTGAACCAGACCCAGGACCTGATCCTCCGGCAGAAGGTGGTAGGGCTGGTGGGTGGCTATGTGGATTCCCTGGTGGGCCCCATCAGCGCTTTAGCGGCGCGGCATCAGGTCCCTTATGTGGCTGCGGCCAGCCTGCAAAAGTCTCTGACTGCTCAGCAAAACCCCTTTTTCTTTCGGGTTTCCACCATGGCCGGGATTGTCCAGCCCTTAAGTCGCTTCCTGGTGCAGGAGGTGCACCCCCGGTCCGTGGCCATCCTTTATACGGCGACGCCGGGTTCCACGGAATTTGCTGCCACTTTGCGGGATCTCCTGGAGCCTCAAGGCATTGCGGTGACGGTTTTTGAAAAATTCCGCCCCGGCACCCCGGATTTTTCCATGCTCCTCCTCAAGGTGCAGGAAAAACAGGCAGAGGTCCTCATCTCCGGTGGCTTTTTTCCCGATAATCTCCTCCTAGCCCGCCAGCTGCGGGAAAAGCAGACGCCCCTTCAGGCCTTCATTGCGCCCTGGGGCGTGGCCTATGAAAAATTTGTCCGGGAAGTGCGGCAGGCCAGCGAGGGGTTGCTGGGACTGTGTGCCTGGAATCCCGGTATTACCTTTCCCGGCACCGAGGCTGCGGCCGAGGCCTTTATTCAGACTTTTCAAGCTAGATACGGCCACTTACCCAACAGCACCACCATGCATGGTTATGCTGCGGCCCGGGTCCTGCTCTCGGCTCTAGCGAAGGTGCTGGAACAGGGTCAGCCCCTGGAGGGCCCCACTCTGGCCCAAGCCTTGCGTCAGATTGACCTCCTCTTACCTATGGGGCACATCCGCTTTACCCCCGAGGGAGAGCCAGCGGCATACGAACAGGTCATTGTCCAGATACAAGATGGAGCTCTGCGGGTGGTTTACCCGCCGGAGCGCCGCACTGGCCAATTACGTCTGCCGCTGCCCGCAGTGGCTGCGCCTTAAGGCATCGATGCTCTTCTGGTAGGTAACGGCCTAGGCAGGGGCACCGCTCTGCAGTCCGACGAGTCACCGCTTTTTTAGTCCAACCCCTGCTCACGGGCCGCAGATCGGGATTCAGTCACGCATAGCAGGACTCATCACTTTCATGAACATCTGGCAGCAAGCTTTTCTTTCCGGCTTATCCCTGGGCTCCTTTTATACCCTCTTGGGTCTGGGGTTTGCCCTCATTTTTGGCGTCACCCGGGCCTTTAATCTGGCCCACGGTGATTTCATTTTGCTGGCCGGCTATCTG
>CAZARS010000004.1:51802-52747 GCA_964487625.1 uncultured Desulfobacca sp. | reverse complement strand
AGTTCTGGCATCTCCCCTTTTTGTGGACCATCCCCTGCTGCATGCTGGCCCTACTGGTCGTCTCCCTGGGGCTGCGGTGGCTTTTGAGTCTGTTACCCGAGCCCTTTGAGTTAAATTCCCTGGTAGTTACCTTTGGCTTGGCCATTGTTCTGCAGAATCTTTTTTTGGCCGTCTTTTCGGCCGATTTCCGCTTAGTCCTGCTTCCCCTGAAAGTGTTTTGGGCAGTGCCCGCCTGGTCTCTGATGGTAACGACCAACCAGGCCTTTCTATTGCTGGGCTCGCTCCTGGCCACGCTGGCGGTTTACCTTATCCTCTATCATACCTTTGTGGGTAAAGCCCTGCGGGCCACCATTCAGAATCGGGAGGCCGCTGCTTTGGCTGGGATCCGGGTGAGTCAGATGCAGATTTTGGCCTTTGCCTTAGGTGGCCTCCTCCTGGGGTTGGCCGGACCCCTCATGGCCGTTAACATGTATCTGCATCCGGCCGGGGGATTGGAACCTACGCTTATTGCTATTATCCTGACCGTTGGGGCGGGAGTGGGCCGGATCGGTAGCCTGCTCTGGGCAGGGTGGCTCCTGGGGCTGGCCGAATCCTGCACCGCCCTGAGCATCGGCAGCAGTTGGCGGGAGTTGGTCAGCGCCCTGGTCCTTATCGTGCTCCTCCTGTGGCGCGTCCGGGGCCGACGGCACCAGGACCTGGCCGTTTAGCGAGGAGTGGCACGTAGTTCGTCTTCATTAGGAAAGTCCATGGCTCCCTCTCCCCGCCACACGGAGAGAGGGTTGGGGAGAGGGGAATAATTAATTATTTCTTTAGGTTATTTCTAACCAATATTGGTTTCAGTACATTGTTTTGGCATTTTTGCTAGTTTCCGAAGGGACACGAGCTCGTCGTGCAAAGCATATTATCGGAGAAGGGGAAACTAACGCTCCCCGCTCGGGATGGTAT
>CAZARS010000004.1:38684-51766 GCA_964487625.1 uncultured Desulfobacca sp. | reverse complement strand
TAGCTTGAAAAAGGACGCCACAAGCCAAAAACCCTTTCACCCATTGCTTCTTTTCTTTTGTCATCCTGAGCGCAGCGGAGGTCTAAGGTTCTTCGGGCGCTACGCTCCCTCAGAATGACAAAATGAGATGGATATAAGAGATATCAAGGCGCCATCCACCGTATGCAAAAACGTTGCCGGACAGTAGTGGTATGAATCAGGCCATTTTCTGGAAAATTAGTTTGGCCTTAGCGCTGGTGGTGCTTCTCTTGGGGCTCCCCTTCGTGCCGGAGGGGGATTTGTATTGCCTGGTCTTCGGCATGGCCTGTTTTTATGCTGGTCTGTCCATGGCCTGGAATATTTTGGCGTTGAGCGGCCTCTTTTCCCTGGGCCATGGTGCCTTCTTCGGGCTGGGCGCCTACGGGGCGATCATCCTGGAACAGGCTTTATCCGTGCCGGTCTATCCGGCCATTCTCCTGGGAGGGGTGTTGGGGGCCCTCTATGGTCTGCTCTGGGGTTTGGCCTTTAAGCGGCTCCGGGGCGCGTATTTTGCTTTGGCCACGCTGGCGTCACTGGAGATTCCCAAAGTGATCGTGGATAATTGGGAATCCCTCACTGCCGGGTCCATGGGCATTGTGGGCCTTCCCCGCCTCCCCGCCCTGGAGTTTGGCGGATTGTCTCTGTCCGTGGGGGACAGTCTGGGTAGTCCATACTATTTCCTCTTTGCCTGGATGGCCCTGGTAGCCTTGGTGCACCGGCAGGCCCTGCGGTCACATTGGGGCTGGGCCTTGCAGGCCATCCGGCAGAATGAGGTGGCCGCCCAGGTCCTGGGGGTCAATGTCTATGGTTATCGGCTGCTGGCCCTGGGGACCAGCGCTTTCCTGACGGGTGTCTGTGGTGGCATGTATGGCCATCTCATGGGCCTCATTGAACCGGCCATGGTTTTCAGCCTGCAACTGGCCGCCTTCCCCCTGGTGTTGAGTTTCTTCGGAGGACGTTTTTTGGTTTTGGGACCGTTGGTCGGGGCCTTGGTGCTCTATCCCTTGGATCAGCTCATCTTGCAACCATGGCTGCCCCAGGGGCATGCCGCGGTGTATGGGCTGGTTATAATTCTCACCATCTTTTTCTTTCCCCGGGGGGTTTGGGCGTGGTTGGGGCAGAAGCATCGCACCTCTTAGAGCTAAGGGAAGTGAGCGTCATCTGGGCGGCTCAAACCCTGCTGCACGCCATTTCTCTGCAGGTGGCAGCCCAGACCGTCTTGGGCATCATCGGTCCCAATGGCGCTGGCAAGACTACTTTAATGAATGTTATTGTCGGCCAAATCACTCCAACCCGGGGGCAGGTGATCTATCAAGGGCAGGACATCACTGCTTGGCCACCCCATCGCCGTTGCCATGCGGGCATTGCCCGGACTTTTCAGATTCCCCGGCCCTTTGTGGAGATGACGGCCTGGGAAAACGTCGCCGTGGCCATGCGTTTCGGGCAAGCCAAACGCGCCAAGCCCGTCCAGCGGGAGCAGGCCATGGCCTACTTGGAATTGGTGGGCTTGACCCACAAAGCTGATACCCTAGGCCATGACCTGACCCTGTCGGAACAGCGCCGTCTAGAGGTCGCCCGGGCTTTGGCCACCGAGCCGCAGCTCTTGCTGCTGGATGAGGTGGCGGCCGGCCTTAGCCCCAAAATGGTCCGGCAAGTAGTAGGCTTGGTGGAAAAACTACGGGATCGGGGCCTGACTCTGATCATCATTGACCATTTCCTCAATCTCACCCTGGAAGTTGCCGACCGCCTCTTCGTCTTGGATCGGGGCGAGAAGATCCTGGAGGGCCCCCCGCAGGAGGTCATCCGGCATCCCGAGGTCGTGGGAGCCTATCTGGGCACCCGTCGTCGTAAGAGCCGAGGCCTGCCCTAAAAACCGCCGGCTTAGCCCAACCTGGCAGAAATGATAGGCTTGAGGCGAAAGAAAAGTTACCCCGAGTTCCCTTCTTTGGCCTTTCTCAACCTTTGTGATATACTCAGGATACTCTTATCTCGGCCCTCATCTCAGGTTAGCCCATATGTTCACTTGGTGGCGGAATCATCAACCAGAGCCGCTGGCCAGCCAAGGCGGTCCATACCTGGTCATTCAAGATTTGGTGGCCTCTTACAATCATCTGCAGATCCTGCAGGGGGTCAGCCTACAGGTTTGGCGCCAGCAGGTGGTGGCCATTGTGGGGCCCAATGGCGCCGGCAAGACCACTATTCTGAAGGCCGTGGGCGGCCTGCTGCGGCCGGTGCAGGGGTCTATCCTGGTTGACGGTGAAGATATGGCCCCCCTGCCGGGCTGGGAAATAGTGCGCCGGGGGATTATTTATGTCCCCGAGGGCACTGACGTCTTCCCGGAAATGAGCGTCCTGGAAAATCTCGAAGTCGGCGCCTATCTGCAGCGGCAACAATTACCCGAGCGCCTGGCGTTTGTTTATCAGCTTTTCCCGGAGCTGCAAAAAAAGCAGAAAACTCCGGCCGGACGCCTCAGCGGCGGCCAGCAACGCATGGTGGTCCTGGCCCGGGGGCTGATGGCCGGGGCGAAAATGCTGTTATTGGATGATCCCTTCTTGGGTTTGAGTCCCAAATATGTTAAGATTTTCTGTGATGTCTTTCGCACCCTGCGCCGGCAGGGGCTAACCTTACTCATTTCCGGGCAACATGTGCGGCGCATCCTGAATGTGGCTGATGCAGCCTTCCTTATTGAAGGAGGACGCATTACTCTGTCCGGCACGGGACCGGAGCTCTTGCAGAACCATCATCTCCAAAAGACCCTGTTCGGCATTGAAGCAACTTGTGAGCAGGGCGAACCCTTACACATGGAGAAATAAGACATGAACGGCAAGAAAACATGGGGCACAGAAGCCAAAGTCGGCTTATTTGTCCTGGCCGCCCTCCTCCTGTTGGGCTACATGAGTCTGCGTGTGGGCAAATTCACCTTGTGGGCTTCTCCCAATACTTTTCCGGTGAAGGCTAAGTTCACTTCCGTGGCCGGCTTGGCGGAAAACGGCCGGGTGGAGGTGGCAGGGGTGGAAGTGGGCCGCATCGGCACCATTCAATTGGCCGATGGCCAAGCTTTGGTAACGCTGATGGTCCGCCCCGATCTCAATCTCCGGGAGGACGCTGTGGCCCGCATCCGCACCAAAGGCATGCTGGGAGAGAAATATGTGGAATTGGAGTTGGGCAGCGTCACTGCGCCGCAGTTGGCTGCCGGAGGCTTGATCACCAAGACCGAGTCGCCGGTGGAATTTGACCAACTCTTAGCCAAGGTCCCAGCCCTGCTGGATGATTTCCGCCCCATCCTGGAAGATATGCGCTCCGTGACTGGCACCCTACAGCGGGTAATCGGTAGTCAGGAAGGGGAAAATAATCTTAAGGAGATGATTGCCAATTTCACCACCACCAGTCAGACCTTAAACCGGGTGGCCAAAGGCTTGGAAAAGGGCGAAGGCACTCTGGGCAAGCTCCTTAAGGATGACAGCCTCTACCGGGATGTTCAGGGCGTGGTGCGCGAGGTGCGCCAGGCAGCCACCAACCTCACCTCCTTTGCCGAAAAGCTCTCCAAAGGCGAGGGCACCTTGGCCAAGTTGGCCAACGACAAGGCCCTGTACGAACAGGCCCAGCAGGCCATCGCCCGCTTGAATCGGGTGGCAGCCAAGATTGATGAGGCTGAAGGCACCTTAGGCAAATTAGTGAACGACAAAACCCTCTATGACGACGCCAAGAAAGCCCTGCGCAACGTTAATCAGGCTATGGAGGGATTGAAGGAACAATCCCCGGTGACCATGATGGGTGTCATCGGCTCGGCCTTAGTGAAATAGCCACCCAGCAGCTGGTTCAGCCGATGCGCTACCGCTTCCTGACGATCATTATTCTTAGTCTCTGGCTCGGCACCCTCTATACCGGCTGTACCACCACTTCCCGGGGCGAGCGCCGTTTGAACCTCTCGCCCTTGTTGTTTTACAGCGATCACCCCGAGACCGACCAGAGCCAACTGGAGATACTGGGGCCTCTGTTCGCCCATGAACGGGTGGGCGATACCAGCCTCACGACGCTGGCGCCCTTTTTCTATTACCTATCCCAGGGCTATGACGTTGAAGTCGAGTTTCTTTATCCCCTCGGCCAGTATAAGAGCGGCGGCGGCCACAGCCGGTTTAACCTTATCCCCTTGAGCTCCTTCCGCCAGGACTCCCTCCCTGAAGGCGCCTCTTCCTGGCAATTTTTCCCCTTTTACGGCGGCCGCACCAGCAGTGGCGCCCGCTATGGCGGCGTCTTCCCCCTCTTCGGGACCTATAAAGAACGCTTCAACCGGGATCGGGGCAATTTCCTCCTCTGGCCCCTTTATTCCAGTTCCGTCACCGGCGATACCTACCGGTATGGCTTCCTCTGGCCCTTTTTTTATTATGCTCAAGGGGGCGAGCAATCCTTCGCCTTCTGGCCCTTCGGCGGCAAGATGATCACTCCCGGGGTGTCAGAGAAATACTACGCCCTCTGGCCATTGATCCATGCCCAGCGCCTGCGCTTAGATACCGACAAACCCCAGACCATCAACGCGTTCCTGCCTTTCTATGCTAAGGAGACCACTCCCAGCAGTGTGAAGAAAACTTGGCTTTTCCCGTTTTTTAGTTATTACCATCAGGAAAAGGGCAATTACACCCAATGGGATACGCCCTGGCCTTTTATCGTCCGGGGTGATGGTGAGAATTTCCGGCTACGGCAATATTTCCCCTTTTATTATTCCCGGCAAGAAGCAGACCGGGATCGCCTGGCCATCTTCTGGTGGCTCTATGATCGCCGGACCCAGCACGACGACAATTCCTGGGAGTTGAGCATCCGCTACCTTTTCCTCAGCCTCTATTCCCTGGAGATCGGCGGCGACGACGTCTGGCGGGAAAAACACCGCATCTGGCCCCTGGCGTTCTACACCGCCCAGCCAGGTCTGAGCCATTTCCATGCCCCAGAGATCATTTTTATCCAATCCCCGGGATTTGACCGCTTATTCGGCCCCTATGTTTATCTATGGACCCAAAATCGGGTGGGCTCCTTCCAGCAAGGCAAGGCCCTCTGGGGACTTTATCGCTGGCAGACCGATACAGACTACCGCCTCTGGGAGATCAGCTTTTTGGCCAGCCGGGAGACTACTGCAACCGGCAACACCTTCCGCCTCCTCTCCGGTTTGGTCACCTGGGAGCGCCAAGGGCCGCATCGGTCCCTGAAACTGTTCTACCTGCCCAAGGGGTTTAGCTGGTAGCGGGGTGTTGAGCCCGGAGCCGCAAATGCTCTTCCTGGCCGCCAACCTTTGTGCTTTCTAAACTGCATATGTCAATCTTTCCCCTCCCCTGGTGCGGCGGGGCGACATGGCATTCCCCAGGCAGTCAGCTGACTGATGACCGCGGCCACCAACTCGGGCAATTTCTCCATCATGAGGCCGCTCAACTCCAAACCCAGGGCGATGGTCTGGGGTTGAATGCCGATGAGGCAGAGGTCCCGGGGGGCCTGCTCCAAGAGTTGGGCGGCGGCCAGCACATCCATCAGACCCAGATGATGCAAGGAAGCCTTCACCCCGAACAGGGCGGGAATCTCCTCATTGCGCAGGATGCCGATATACCCCGGCTGCTGACCAAAGTCCACCGCATCCACGATTAACAGGTGGTCCCGATCTTCAATAAAGGGTAAGAGACTGAGTCCCCCGGTGCCGCCGTCAACGATTTCCAGCCCGGGGATCTCGTAGTGAGTTTGGATATAGCGCACGACATGCACTCCCACGCCTTCATCTCGTTGGAGGATATTGCCGAGGCCAAGTAAAGTCGTAGTCATAAGGCTCTCTCTGAACTCCGCCGCATACTGGCCGAATCCCGGCTCCCGGCTGATATCTCCAGCCAGGAGTTGACGCCAGCCGCTCAGGGTATTACTATTTCTTTAATAACGGTTACCCGGGGCGGCAGGCGGCGCCTGGCAGGGCAACCCTGAATGCAGCGAGGTTATATAGTATGTTAGATGCGTATGGCACCGGTTTGGACCCCTTACCCCAGCACGAGGTTCTGGGAGTCCCATTGGTAGCGGTTTTTCCCCACCCTCTCCATGGTCGCTTGATTGAGCGCGTGGTCTTGATGGTGAGCAACACCATTAATTTCAAGGGTACGAAATACAAGTACAGTTGGAAACATGACGGCGTAGTTTATTATAACCCCATCTCTGCCGAAGCAGAAAAGGAGAGTTTCAAGCGCGTCGCCCCGTATCCCGGCGAAGAAGATTAAGCCACGCCGTGGGCTTTGCCAAGAAAAGTCTTCCCAAACAACAAGGGCAGCCAAAGGCTGCCCTTTTCTTGTCTGGCTCATGGGATGTTGAACTCATTGCCAAACCGGCTCAAGGCTATGATGAGACAAGCAAAATAGATAACTCCCGATAAGCTTTCAACCAACGGTGAGAAGGGACAACCTGGCGCGGCCGCGGCACTGGCAGCGGCGGCCTAAGCTGCCCCTGCCAAACGGAGCCATAATCGTCTGCTGGCCATCATGGCCTTGAACCTCGCCCCCCGGCAAGGGGCCGCTTTATCTCTTGCCCTTCCAGAAAGTCCTCAGCTCCCTCTCTCCGCCAGGCGAGGAGAGGGTGGGGGTGAGGAGAATAATAAAGTATATTAAAATGGTAGTTGTTAATCGCTGTTTGCTTGAATAAAAACTCATCCCAGTTCTGCCAGTTTCAGGATGGACACTAATATATATATACACTGACGCTCGTGGCTCTGATTAATTGCATTGTTGCGATTAATTGAAGCCTGAAGGATGGTGAGGTGAAGCACTGACAGGCGGGCCAGGGCAATCCGCGCCACGACCACCAGGAAGTGGTCTGGTCGGGGAAAGGGCAAGGTGAGGATGAACAGGCAATCAGATGGAACTGGGTCGACCAAGGGAGGGAATGGGCGTGCGGCCTCGATGGCGACGGGGCAGGGTCAATCAAGGGATGGGTGGCCGGTCCCAGGGGTGGGTGCTGCGGCAGGCGTAATAACCGGGGCGGATGAGCTGTTCGCCGGCGACCTGAGCGGTGGCATCGGTGTCTGTAACCTCGGTGACCTGTCCCGAGCCGATATAGTTGCCCTGGGCATCTACAACTTGAATACGCTCGCCCACGGTGACGCCGTGGTGGCTCCCCATCCCGAAGCTCAGCTGCCAGATCCCTTCCTGGCGTTTGGCATAATAGATCTCCGCCAGGCCTTGGGCCGCTTCCAGGGCATCAATACGGCGGCCTAAGAAAAAGAGCGCGGCAAAGGCGAAACCGATCCCTGGTAGCAAAGCCAGGGCGAAGAGATAGGGAGAGTAGCCGGTGTGGCGTCGCAACCAGGAGTAATAGGTGGACCGTTGACTCCGGACATCAGGATGGACCACCACTCGGAGCAGGTAGGCGGGTTTGTCCGGGGGATAGTCCCGGGGGCGAATGCTGACGGTATATTTCCCCGGGCGTTGGTCTGCTCCCACTGCTAGCCGGCCCCGCCACATATTGCCCCCCAGGAAATAGCCGGAGTGGATCGTATCAAAGGTGACGGTGAGGCCTGGCGGGTCGCTGCTGTAGGTGAGTTGCTCTGGCTGTTTAATGGTTTCGGGCAGGGGGCCGTTGACCGCAACCTCTTCTCCTGGCAGGACCTGAAAGACGTTGGTGGGTTCGAAAAATTTGGCCACCAGGCCATCCAGGACCGCCACCAAAGCCAGGAAGAAGCAGAGCATGCCGATCTTGCCGATGAGGCGGCGCCACCTGCGGGCTTGCTGCAGTTGCATAGACGATTGCTGGCCTTTCTCTGGACTCCCGGGGCTGCTTGAATGGTTCTGACCCATAAGGACCGGTTGCCCGCTCTCCTTAAACCTCTTGCCCCCGCTGACCCATCAAGGCGGGGGGGAATCATCACTTCGGGGGGCGGGGGAATGGCCTGGGGCGGCCTTCCCCCACCGTCCTAAGTCCGCATCTTATTTCTTAAAGATATCGGTCCGGGTGATGTTCATAAAACGGGCGGCCTTGCCGGGTTCTTTGTAGTAAATCCGCACTTCGTCGCCGCTTTCCCAGGTCTCCGGGGGGCGATCCAGATATTCTTCCGGGATGCTGACCACCACATAAAGTTTCTGACGACCGGAATAGAGGGTCACGGTCTTGGTCTGCTTATCCACAATCGGAAGATTTTTCCCGGTTACCAGGGGATCATCTTTACCCACGCCGGTTTTCTTCTCGACAATCTGAATGGGGACATCTTTGAACCCCTGGGTCTGGGGATCAAAGATGGTAATGATTTTCTTATCAAGATCCAGTTTCATGCGCAAGCCAGCTTTGGGCAGCGGCCCCGTTTCCATGGGGTCGGTGGGCAGGACATAGGTATGGGGCGGCAGGGTATTGTAATCGGGGTTGCCGGGCTCGGCCTTTTTATCCTGGATGAGGGTGACGATCCGTTTTTCTTTATCAAAAGCAATGACTCGACCTTGATCCACCTGCCCCAATTCGCCGCAGCCCAGGACCAGGGCCAGGGGCAAGAGGATGAGGATAGCTCCGAACAGTGCACGTTTTATCATATCGCCTTCTCCTTCCTATGACCCGGGTTACTTCTGCTGGGCCTTTTTCATGGCCACTTCCCGTCTGGCCCCGGCCACCATGCGGACGAAGATATAAAGGGACATACCGGCCACCAGACCCAGAATGAGCACCGTGGCGCTGCCATCCAAAATAGCGGCATAATTAGGCATAGATTTGGCCATGAGCTTAAGGACGATGGAGAGGGCACAGCCGATGACCGCCAAACCGAAGGCGATGCGGATGCCGTAGCCTTTGATGTACTTCGTGGCCACCGTGCCGACCTGGGCCCCCATGGAGGCGCCAATGAGCATGATAATCGCAGCCACCAGTTCGGTGCGGCCTTTATAGGTATAAGTGGCGGTGCCGTAAAGGCCGGAGATCATGACCTCAAAGAGGTCGGTGCCCACGGCCACGTGGGTGGGACAACCGATGAAGTAGATGAGGGCCGGCATGCGGATGAGGCCGCCGCCGATGCCCAGGATGCCGGCCAGCCAGCCGGTGAGGAAGCTGACGGTAATGGGCAGCCAGGCGGAGCAATAAATCTGCGCCACTTTAAAGTGCATCATGGGCGGGATCTTGATGGCATGAAAGGTCTTGTGCCATTCCAAGCCGGTGGCCAGCTTGTCAATTTCGCCACCTCGGGCCAGAGCTTCCCGCTCCTTGCGCCGTTTCTTGGCCACATCGGCAAAGACCATCCAGGCGATGAGGGCCAACAGGACCAGGTAGAGGTAGCGGACGACCTTCTCCACGGAACCGATGCGTTCCAGCCACATGACCATTTGGGCCCCCACCTCGAAGCCGACGATGGTGCCCACCAACATGATAATGCCAAGTTTATAATCCACGTTGCCGAACTTGCCGTGCCGCATAGTGGAGATCAGGGACTTGCCAGCCATGTGGGCGATATCCGTGCCGATGGCAAAGGCCATGGGAAAACCCAGGATATTCAAGCCCGGGGTCACCACCCAGGCGCCGCCCAACCAAAAAAAACCGCCGATGATGCCGACGCCAACCCCCAGAATAATCAGACCGGGCCAGAAGATCTTGACTCCGGCGATGGGCATCAGAACATAGAAAAATTCCATAATATCCTCCCAAACTCTCTTAGTGTTCGGCCAGTTCCCGGGACGATAGGTCAATGCCGATATGGGCCATGATAAAGTCGGTGATAATCCCAAAAAGCAGGCCAACGATGGGAATCGTGATGACGGTGACGACGGTGAACCAGAAATGGCTCTCGTTGTAGAGATTGGTCCACCAGGCCTCCCAGCCGGTGAAGTTCCGGGTATCGGCCACCACAACCAGGGGCTCCGCCTTGGGGCCAGCCGCCAGGGCCAGGCTGGGCGCCAGCAGCAGCGCCATGACGCTGAAACTGAAAATTTTTCTCAGAAACTGCCACATAATCTCTTTCCTCCATGGTTATCGCACTAAGGTGACTTCGCAGGGGGCGTGGGCCACCACCTTGCTGGCGGTGCTGCCCAGGAGAATCCGGGCCAGACCGCTCATACCGGTCGCCCCCATGATAATCCGATCAAACTTTCCCTCCTCGGCCAGCCGGATGATATTGTTGCCTGGCACCAAACCGATCTCGAAGACGGTTTCCACCGGGATGCCCTTGGCGGCAAACATGGCTTTGGCCTCCTCCAGCCAACCTCGGTATTCCACATTTAGTTTGTCCTGAACATTGCGCATCTCATCCAGTATGGTGCCAGCGGCGGGAGCCACCGTCATAATGGTTACTTCGGCTCCTTGCTTCTCCGCCATCTCCAGACCCCGTTGCAGCGCCTTGCGGCTGTGCTCGGAGCCGTCAATGGGAATGAGCACTTTCATAATCAATCCTCCTGGTAAAATTTTTTCCAACCTGCTGATGCGGCCGTTTGGCAAGATGATGACTTCTGCCTTTAAAGTTAGAGCAATACCTGTGCCAAAGGAAATGGCAGGGAGAGGCCGGTGAGAAGCAAGGAAATACGGAGAAATAGGCAGCACTGCGGCTTTGGTGGCAGGCCGGCTTTGTCAAGAATTTTTACAAGGTGTAAAAAAGGTAGGGGGAGAACTCTGATTTCCCGGGAAGGAGAAGTGGCGCCACAGTAAATATCCTAAAATTCTCAAGAGATTGGCCCGTCTGGTTGGCTTTCCCAACTGGTACGGTTTATGATATAGCAATTAATGAGCAGAGTTTCCCCGGCGCACCGTGCACCGGTAGAGAAGGAAGGCGGCTGTGGGTACGATCTTAGGCAATCTCAAGGCATTGTGGCGCTCCTTAAGGCATAAGGAGGTAGGCGAGGAGGATATCGGCGCCGTCTTTCGCTTTAAGTATGGCTTATTCAAGGAATTACTCAATTCCAATACCCAATTGTTGGATATCATTACCGACATAGAGGAAAAACTCAAAGGCCAGCAGCTCTTTGGCATGTCCTATATCCGCGCCAACGCCACCCGGGCCGTCTTTCATGCCTTCCGTATGGTCAAGAGTCTGGATGTCCTCTCTGGCCACCGGTTTGGCCAGCTCTATCCGGTATTGGAGGAGATCCATCAGAAGATCAAGGCGGAGCTGGAAGTCAAAAGAGAAGGGACCGCCACTGCCTTGGTTCTTCCTTATACAGCCATCTTTAAAGAAATGGTGGATGTGGTGGGCGGCAAGAGCGCCCATCTGGGGGAGGCCCAGAACCGCCTGCACCTGCCCATCCCTCAGGGGTTTGCCATTACCACCAATGCGTTTGATGCTTTTCTAACCCATAACGATCTGGTAGAGGAAATCAACAAAAGGAAATTGGCCATCGATATTAAAGACTTGGAGAGCATCCGGGAGGCCAGTGAGGATATCCAGGCCCTCATCAAAGCCGCCGAGATGCCCGAAGCTCTGGCCACGGCCATTCTGGCCAACTATGATGAGATGGCCCGCCAGCTCGGCCGGGGAGCAGACCTGCGGGTCTCCCTGCGCAGCAGCGCCATCGGGGAGGACAGCGATCTCTCGTATGCTGGCCAATACCTGACCGTCTTGAATGTGACGGCCGCAGACCTGCTCTCCACCTATAAAGCCATCATTGCCAGCCTTTATACCCCCCAGGCCATCTCCTACCGTTTGGTGAAGGGCATCAGAGATGAAGACACGGCCATGAGCGTGGCCTGCCTTCAGATGATCGATGCCAAGGCCAGCGGTGTCATGTATTCCCGGGATCCGGTGCGCATCTTGGAAGACCACATCATCATCAATGCGGTCTGGGGACTGGGCCCTTATGTGGTGGAAGGCATCCTAAACCCGGACACCTATGTCTTGGCCAAAGATGCGGGGTTGACTATCCTCTCTACCGAGGTGAGGCCCAAACCTGTGCAACTGGTGAACAAGCCGACCGGTGGCGTGGAAGAGCGGCCGGTGCCGCCGGAGCTCCAGGCAGCTCCCTGTCTCACGTCGGCCCAGATGCAAACCCTGGCCTCCTATGCCCTGAAGTTGGAGAAACATTACGGTGTCCCTCAGGATATTGAATGGGCCCTGGACCAGGACGACCGCTTATTGCTGTTACAAGCCAGGCCGTTGCAACTGAGAGCACCGGCAGCGGGAGAGGTCCAGGCCATCCCTCGCCTGGAGGGCTACCCTTTGTTGGTGGAGGGTGGCGCCATTGCCTGCGCCGGCGTGGGCTGTGGTCCGGCTTATCACGTCCGAGATATGGCAGACCTGAAAGATTTCCCCGAGGGCGCGGTCCTGGTGGCTGATCATTCTTCTCCGCAATTTGTCATGGTCATGGGACGGGCCGCGGGGATTGTGGCCGATCATGGCAGTGTCAGCGGTCATATGGCCGCCTTGACCAGGGAATTTGGCGTTCCGACGATCTTGGGGGCCGAAGGTGCCAGCAAGACCATCCCTCCGGGTTTAGAAATCACCGTGGACGCCTACTCTGGCCGGGTATATCAGGGGCGGGTCCGGGAGCTGCTGGACTTGCAGCAGCCCCGGGAAACCCACATGCAGGGCACGCCGGTCTACCAGACCCTGCGCCGTGTCGCCGATCACATTATTCCCCTGAACCTCATCGACCCCCAAGCACCCAGTTTCAGTCCGGAAAACTGTCGGACTCTCCATGATATTTCCCGCTTTGTGCATGAACAATCCTACCGGGTCATGTTCCAGGTGAGTGACTTGATCTCCTATGATAAGGGGGGGGCCATAAAATTGTCTGCTCCCATCCCCCTGGATCTCTATATCGTGGATTTGGGTGAGGGCTTGCGGCCGCAAGCAGGGCGCCCAACTGCAGTCACGGTGGACGATATCACCTCCGTGCCTTTCCAGGCCCTGCTCCGGGGCATGCTGCATCCTGAGCTACAGAGCATTGAACCACGGCCCATTCATGTTTCCGGCCTGTTGGCTGTCATGCGGGAGCAGATGTTAGCGCCGGTGGGGGATCGCTTCGGTGATCGCAGCTATGCGGTCATTTCGGCCAAGTACCTTAACTTCAGCTCCCGGGTGGGCTATCATTACAGTGTCCTGGACGCTTATTGTGGCCAAACCATTAATAATAATTACATCACCTTTTCCTTCA
>CAZARS010000004.1:38457-38674 GCA_964487625.1 uncultured Desulfobacca sp. | reverse complement strand
CCTTTCCCCGCGAAGGGGGGGCGGCCGACGATGTCCGCCGCAACCGCCGAGTCCGGGCCATTGCCAAGGTCTTGGAACATTATGACTTTGCGGTGGCGGTCAAAGGAGACCAAGTAAACGCCCGCTTCCTGAAGTACCCATGTCCCATCATCGCCGAGAAACTGGAGATGATCGGTAGATTGCTTCTCTTTACCCGGCAGATGGACATGCTCATGAA
>CAZARS010000004.1:29417-38436 GCA_964487625.1 uncultured Desulfobacca sp. | reverse complement strand
AGTTCGTGGTGCAGAATTTCTTGGCCGGCAATTATCGGCTGGACCAGGCGGCCATAGCTCGCAGTCAAGAGGAATCAACTTCGCCGGCGTAGGGGAAGTCGCCCGCAGCAGGGGAAGTTCAGAAAAATTAACGGGCAGGTAAAACTCTAGCATTTTCCCTGTCTCCGATGCCACAGGAGAGGCAGTGAACATTGACTACGGCGCTCTCCTGAGAGACCCACCCCATGATGGAGCATCGCCCAGGGGACAATGGACCCCAGCCAATTTATCCCACACCCTTCGCCTGGAGGAGATTTTGGATGGTAGACGATAAATACCGGACGTTCTGGTGGCAAATTACCCTGACCAAAATTCTTTTCTCCATTATCCCTCTCATCCTCTTGGTCTCCGTCCTGTATGGCCATTTCAGCGATGCCTATACCACCAAGGTTCTGGAAGCCCTTCGGACTCTGGCCACCAATCGCCAAGGTGCCCTGGATTTATTCTTTGAAGAAAGGATAGCCCAACTGGTAACCCTGGCCAACACCAATTCCCTGGCCCAATTATCCGATGAGGACTATCTGAATCGAGTCTTTAATGTGGTCCAGGCTGCCTCCCGGTCGTACATCGACATCGGGATCATCGACGAAAATGGTGATCATTTGGCCTATGTGGGACCGTATTACAACATCCTCAAAGGGGTCAATTACCGGAACGAACCCTGGTTCGACGCCGTCCTGAACTCCGGGGTGTTCGTCAGCGACGTCTTCTTGGGATTTCGCAAAGTGCCCCATTTCATTATCGCCGTTTTGGTGCGGGAGAAAAATCGGAGTTGGATTTTACGGGCCACTATCGACTCCAATGTCCTTGAACACATCGTACAAGCGGCCCATATCGGCAAGAGTGGGGATGCTTATCTGGTCAATCGGGATAATCTGTTGCAGACTAAGCCCCGGTTTGGCGGCAATTTGTTGGAAAGACCCCCCGGTCCGGATTTTTCCGCTACCGTGGGACTCAGGGTGGAAGAGATAACCACCGGAAGCGATCCCGCCCTGTTCGCCGCCATTCAGATTAAAACCAAACGTTGGGTCTTGGTCATCCGGGAAGATCCCCGGGAACCCTTGGCACCGTTGCTGCGCACCAAATATCTGTTGGCATTGCTCTCTCTCCTGGGATTGAGCCTGATTATTATTGGGTCGGTGTATACCACCAAAAAGGTGCTGGACCGCCTGATCCTCAGTGATATGGAGAAGGCCAAGAGTGACGAGGTCCTGCTCCATGAGAGCAAAATGGCGGCTCTGGGCAAACTTGCCGCGGGGGTGGCACATGAGATCAATAACCCCCTGGCTGTCATTAGTGAAGAAGCCGGCTGGATGAAGGACCTGTTGCAGGAGGAGGACATCAAGGCCAGCCCCCATCTCCAGGAATTCCAGGAATCCATCAAAAAGATCGAATATCATGCCAATCGGGTAAAAAAGGTCACCCATCGCCTCTTGGGTTTTGCCCGGCGCATGGAACCGACGCTGGAAAACGTCATGGTCAATGCGGTGTTGGAGGAGTGCGTCGGCTTCCTGGAAAACGAAGCCCGCTATCGTAATATTACCATTGAGAAGCAGCTCACAGATAATCTGCCCTCTATTTCCAGTGATCCCAGCCAATTGCAACAGGTCTTTCTCAATATCCTCAACAACGCGATTGATGCCATCGGCAAGGACGGCACCATCACCTTGAAAACCTTTGAGGACCACGACGCCAACCAGGTGGTGGTGCAGATCTCCGATACTGGCCCGGGGATTCCCAAAGAACTGTTGCCCAAAATATTTGACCCGTTTTTTACCACCAAAGAAGTGGGGAAAGGCACCGGCCTGGGATTATCCATCTCCCACAGCATCGTCGAAAAATTGGGCGGTACCATGTCCGTGGACAGTGAGGTGGGCCACGGCACCACGTTTACCATTGCTTTGCCTCTGAAAGGAGCGCACTGAAAGAACCCATGATGATTGATGCGCCATACGCCGAGGATATCTGAAAGGAGCGATAAATGGAGAAATTTCGGATTCTGATTGTGGACGATGAAGATGATTTCCGGGAAGCCATCATGAAGCGTCTCCGGGCTCGCAAGGTTGAAGTAGAAGGAGCGGCCAGTGGTCCCCAGGCCTTAGAGATGTTGGATCAGCAGGATTTTGATGTGGTCGTCTTGGACGTGAAAATGCCCGGGATGGATGGTATCGAAACATTACGGGCCATCAAGCAGAAGAAACCCCTGGTGGAAGTCATCATGCTCACCGGTCATGCCTCCGTGGAATCGGGTATTCAGGGTATGCAATTGGGGGCCTTTGATTACGTCATGAAACCGGTAGCCTTGGATGACCTCATGGATAAGCTCCGCCAGGCTTACGAACGCCGGGTGCTCCAGCTGGAATACGGCCGCCAGAAGCTGTAAGGTTTAGCCCTCGGCGTCAAGGCCCCCCATGGCAGATAACCTTCCCCCTTACAACCAGCCATGCTGGTCAGGTCTCTGGCAGCACCTGACCTTGTATGGGAGCTGCTGGCTGCTCGTCCTCTTGGCCGTCTGGCTAGGGGTTTATATCAACCCCCTGCTGGGGCTGGTCACAACAGGGCTGGCAGCCCTCTCCTGGCTGACTATTTACCGGCTGGCCCAGCAGCAGAGGGTAACCCAACAGGGCAAAGATCGTTCCGACGAGCAGCTCCTGCAATCCCAGAAACTGGCGGCTGTGGGGGAAATGGCCGCCGGGCTGGCCCATGAAATCAACAACCCCTTGGCCATTATCCGCCAGGAAGCTGAATGGCTGCTGTTCTTATGCCGTCAGTCCGATCCTCTGGACATGACGGAAGCCATCACCGGGCTGCGCCAGATCCTCAAACAGGTGGACCGCAGCCGGGAAATTACTACCAACCTCCTGAATTTTGCCCGGCGGCAAAAGCCGGTGGCCCAAACCGTCAACCTGAATCGATTGGTGGAAGACATGGTGCGGTTAGTGGCCAAGGAGGCGCAGCAGCGCCACATCAATATTATTACCGAGCTGGCGCCAGATCTGCCACCGCTCCACACAGATGCCCCCCTCTTGCGCCAGGTTGTCTTAAACCTATTGAACAATGCCATGCAAGCCATCGATCGCACTGGCACCATCACTATCCGCACCCAAGTCTTGGGGGCCAATCAGGTGAGTCTGACCATCAGCGATACCGGCTGTGGGATCCCCAAAGAACACCTGCCACGCATCTTTGATCCCTTTTTCACCACTAAACCTTCGGGGCAAGGTACCGGTCTGGGTCTATCCATCTGTCATGGGATCATTGATCGGTTGGGGGGAACCATCACGGTGGCCAGCGAGGTAGGGAAAGGTTCGACTTTTACCATAACCTTACCGATGACGCTTACTCGCCAGGAGATCTGAGTATGCCCACTGGACCCATCGTCCTGCTGGTGGATGACGAAGAGCGTTTCCGCCAGAACCTCAAGAAAATGCTTACTGCCCATGGCCTAACTGTCACTGCCGTCGGCAGCGGCGAGGAGGCCCTGGCCGAATTGGCCCGCCAGCCCTATGATGTCATGCTTCTGGATATGCGGATGCCAGGCCTGAGTGGCTTGGAAACGTTAGCAGCCCTCAAACAGGACTATCCGGAGACAGAGGTCATTGTCCTCACCGGCCATGCCTCCGTGGATACCGCTGCGGAAATCATCCGCCTAGGGGGGTTTGAATTTCTCTTGAAACCTTGTCCTTTGGAGGAAATCCTAGCTAAAATCGAGTCCGCCTATGAACGGAAATTGGCCCGCCAAGAGCGGCGGCAAAATTAAAGGAGAAAATAAGAATCTTGGCGAGGAATTTGGCAGTAGGTAATTCTCCCAGATACTTGAATAAACACATGTCCGGCAAACTTCTCGCAAGGCATAAGCGCCACCTTACAACGAGGCATGGCCGGGCCTTGGGCTCTCGCCAGATTATAAAAGTTCTGGTGACCCAAGCTCTCCAGCCTGGACGCAAGGCACTGTAAGGGCAGACAAGACCTCTTCCAGGCCGAGGACAGGTCTAAAGTGTCGTCTTGAGAGCTGCGCCGCCTCTCAGATTCTTTGGTCGCTTGGCTCCCTTAGAATGACAAAATGCGACGGATATGAGAGATACAAGGAGCCATGAACCTTATGCAAAAACGAGGCTGGCCAGTAGTGGCTTAGGATGTGTCTTTGAAGCTGGCTGACGAGCTCTTGGCTCGGGCCAGTGGCTTGACGGGGAGTACGGGCAAGACTTCCTCAATGCGGCTCTTCCTGAAAATCCCCCTCGCGGGAGAATGTGCCAAGCGCCTGTCTGCCCCGGACGGGACCGCATCTGGCTTGGCAACAATCCGGCGTCGCCTGGTTGGAGGCCGCCTAACCGGGAAAAAATGGACCCTACCGGAGCCGTGACCTAACTTGCCGCCGGGGCCGGCAAGACATAGTTTTCAATATCATCAATGATTTTCTGATAATAATACTGCACCTGGTCCTGGTTGAGCATGACCATATCCAGTTGCCGGGTATGCACACTCACATACCCTAGGACGCGGAGCCGCTCCACCATAAAGTCCATGGGCTCATCTTCTAGGCGGGCAAAGACCGAATCCCCTTTGATATCCACCTTGAAATGATAGCGCTCCAGAACTTCCTGGACCAGCCGGGCCCGGCCCAAGCGCCGGCTAAAATCCGCCCCTCCCCCTTTGAAGGCAAAGCGGATGAAATTCTCATGGCGATCTTCTCCCACTAACGCCTCCACGGTGGAGAAATGGAAGCCGAAGCGGGAGGATAGGTGGCAGAAATTCTTAGAGATCATGAAATAATTCAGGTTGCCATAGAATCCCCGGCCTGAGGCCTCCAGCTCGGGTCGGCTGGCCGCCTGCCCCAACACTGACATGAATCCCCGGGCGTCGATGGGTGGCGGACCCTCCCATTTTACCGCAGTGATTCCCTGCCAGAGAGCCAACATGGGGATGGAGGCGACATCATCGATATGAATCTCCCGGGCCTCAGTATCCCGCCGGAGGCCATCCTCCAAATCCAGGACCCACCACTGCATGGGCACCTCGGCGACCAACCTCTTGATGAGGTGTTTAGAGAGTTCCTTATTGGCATCATAATCAAAGAGCTCCCGTACTGCCACCTCATGGGCAAAGCGGAGAATATCATGATAGGTCCGGCAGGATCTGGCCTTAAAATCTGGGCTGTCTGGATTGGTCAGATTGAGGGGGGTGATATATTGCAGTATTTCCTGGAGGGTCTCGTACACCGGCGTGCCTTGCATCAGGCTGGCCCGTTGGGCCGCTTGGGCCAACAGGCTGTCCACCCTCCCCTCGTAGACCTTCAGATTGTCAGCATCCACCGTAATCATGGTCCCAGTGGGAATATGCCGCGTGGCCACTCCAGTATTGAATAAGGCCGGGACTCGGAATTCCCGCGCCACATTGGCCAGATGCCCGGTGATGCCACCCCGGTCAGTGACCACGGCCGCGGCCCGGGATAAAAGGGGGGCCCAACTAGGGTGAGGGATGGCGGTTACCAAGACTGCGCCGTGGGGAAACCGCAACAGATCGGCGTTGCTAACCACCAAGAAAGCCTCGCCGGCCGCCACCCCGGGACTGGCCATTTGGCCGCCCTCCAGGAGCAGGGGATGGTGCAAGGCCTCTTCTGGCGCTGCCTCCTGGCGGGTAACCAAGTCCATTTGCTGCAGGGGGCGGCATTGCAGGATATAGAGTTGGCCGGTTTGATCCAAACACCATTCAATATCCTGGGGGCCTTGGAAGTGCTTCTCCAGGCGCAGGGCGATCTGGGCTAAGGCCAGAATCTGGTCATCGGTCAGGGCCGGAGCCTGCCCTTCCTGGTCAATCTCTTCCCGGCAGACCCCTTCCTCCGGTAAACAGACGTATTTATGGCGCTTATCAGCAATTTCTTTGGCCACAATCTGCAGGGGATCGGCTCGCCGGATGACATAGAGATCAGGGGAGCTGCTGCCGTCCACCACCAATTTGGCCAGACCGTGCACCGCATTGATCACGATGTCATCGCAGTGGGGATCCGTGGGGTGATGGGAATACATGACCCCACCCGCGGCCGAGTCGATCATCTCCATACACCCCACACACATGGCCACATCCTCATCCCGGATGCCCTTATTGAGGCGATAGGTAATGGCTGTGGGGGCGTATTTGCTGGCCAGGATTTCCTTGTAGACAGGAAACAAGTTGTCGGGGCTGACATTCAACTCAGACCGGTATTGGCCGGCAAAAGAAACGTTCTTGCTGTCCTCGCCGATGGCACTGGACCGCAGCGATACCCGTACCGCCCCACCACGGTGGCGGGCGAGCCGGTCATAGGCCTGTTGTATGGCCTCGGCCAAGGCCGGAGGGATCTCTGCCTGGATGATGAGCATCTGAATTTCGGAACTGAGTCGGTAGATGGTGGCCATGTCTTCCAGCTCCATGGACTGGATCCGCCGGTTGATCTCGTCCTGGAGCTCGTTATGGCTGAGAAAGAGTTCATACGCCGCCACGGTCATGACAAAGCCATCGGGTACCACAAGTCCGAGTTGGCTCTGGCGCAACTCCCCCACGTTGGCCATCTTGGCCCCGACCACGTCAGCCATATCTTTGGTCACGGCGGCGAGGGGCAGGACCAGATCGACTTGGGGAATAGCCCGACGGCGGGTCAGGATCTCCTCCAACTTGGCCTGGATATCGTTGAAGATCGGCACCAGACTGGCATACTTGTCATTGGTCAACTCATTGAGGGAGCGGATCAGCGCAAAGACATTAACGCTCACCGCGGTGGCATGGGATCGGATGAAGTTCATGCCAAAGGGCTGCGTCCCTTGCAGGGCCAACTCCATTTCGGTCATCAGATGGAGGGCCGTATTATTGGCCGCCAATAACACCCGAAAAGCATGATACTTTTTCCGAAAGGTCTCCCGCAGCTCCTCCAGGGAAGCAGGGGTTTTTTTGGTAAATCGCTTTTTCAGCCAATCCAACCAGGGAGCCATCAATCTCCCCCTTTTAGCTCCTGAGTTTGACGGCAAGGCCTGCCTCGCCGACCGCAGCGCTCTTACCACATGGTGGTGATGCAAGATTCCTGCCGGACGGAATCCTTGCCCACAAGCGGCTTACCATGCTTTTGAGTAGGGGCGAGGGCCAACCAGGTGCCAGTTTTTTTTACACTCTGGCAAATCCTAACCTTTGCTTGGTTAACCCGCATAAAGTAATAGCAAGGGCAAGACAGGGCATGATACAGTAGATTTGGAACGGTGCAGTCCCTGCTGCTTACCGCCCTAAACAGCAGGGAGCTGGGTTTTACCTTAAACTAAAATGGCAGGAGGAGTCATCCATTTTGTGATGAAACGACGTTGCCAGGATTTTTTGTTTGTCCGGCAAATTGGCAGGTGGAGCCTGTTGTTGGCTACGATGATCCTGTTCCTCTGGGGTGGCCTGCTGCCGGTGAGGGCGACGGCCCAGGATTTCCAGAGCGCCCGCCCGGGCTGGGAGTACGTCTTTCCCCGGGATCATGCGGCCCATCCTGACTTCAAAACGGAATGGTGGTATTATACCGGCCACCTGACCTCCTCCCAAGGGGAGCCGTTCAGCTATCAGCTCACCTTTTTTCGAGTGGGGGTGCGTCGGCCCGACCCTCAGGCTACTTCGGCTTGGTCCCTGCACACCCTTTACTTTGCCCATTTCGCTTTGACTGATATCCAAGGCCGAACTTTTGTGTACCACGAAAAGGCGGGACGGGGGGCACTGGGCTTGGCCGGGGCTGAGACAGCCCGCTACCGGGTCTGGCTGGAAGACTGGCAATCCGAACTGGTGGGGGAGCAGCATCATTTACAGGCCGCCAGCCCCGAGCTGCGGCTGGATCTGATTCTGACCCCCAGCAAACCGCCGGTGATTCACGGCACCAACGGCGTCAGCCAGAAAGCCGCTGGGGAAGGATATGCCAGCCATTATTATTCCCTGACCCGATTGGCCACCCAAGGGACCCTCACCATTCAGGGACGGACGTATCAAGTCCAGGGGCAGAGCTGGATGGATCACGAGTTCTCCAGCAGCCAACTGGCCCCCTACCAGGCCGGCTGGGATTGGTTCTCCCTCCAGCTGGACGATGGCCAGGACCTCATGCTCTATGTTCTCCGCCATCAGGACGGCTCACCCGACCCGTTCTCCTCCGGGACGTTGGTGGACCGGGAAGGTCTGGGCCAACACCTAAGACTGGCGGATTTCACCATTAGGACCTTGGACACCTGGAAATCCCCTCGGTCGGGGGGCGTCTACCCCGCGGCCTGGCAGATCAGCCTGCCAGCCCAAGGCTATGAACTGGAACTGCGGCCCACCGTCCCTCATCAAGAGCTCGTTACCTCTCAGAGTACCCAGATCACTTATTGGGAGGGAAGTGTCAAAGTGACCGGCACGAAAAACGGCCAGCCCATCAGCGGTCAGGGCTATGTAGAGCTGACTGGGTATGCCGGCGCCCTGGGCGGGCGATTTTAACCATGATCATTCCATAATAATCCCAGCCCCGAGCGCAATAATGAACAGGTCCAGGGTCAGAGCCATCATAATGTCTGCCCTGTTTCCTTGTTCCAATCAGAACCATACTACCATGTCTCCTCTCACCATGACCATCAAAATGATAGCAGCGGGGGCTTTCCCCTTTGTATCCATCTGGCAACAAACAGCACGGGCGGAGGCTTGCCCGCAAGCAATTGGCCTTTAATAAATAACAATTTGACATGATTTATTATCCCCCTACTTGCATCTTCTCCCCGCGCGGCTGGGAAAGGGTCTGAGAACTTTCTGGATGAAGACGACTTGAGGACAAGGGAACCAGAACTCTGGAGAATGGAAAGATGAGTCATTATTATCGAGGCTGTCTGATGGGGGGGGTTATGATGGTGTTGCTGGCCCTGGCTGCTGTCCCCGCCATCTTCGCCGTTGAGGATATGGCCCAGGCCATTCGGGATTTTGGCGTCACCGACCTGCCCGTGCGTTCGGTGCGGACCTTATC
>CAZARS010000004.1:25065-29400 GCA_964487625.1 uncultured Desulfobacca sp. | reverse complement strand
GGCGGCTTGGCACGCTCAGATAAGGGAGGCCATGGCTCAGGGCGAGACTTGGCCCCGGCAAGCCATCATGGTGGCCCTGCGCTGCCTCGATGCTGATCTCAAAGGCCATACTACGGTCATTGAGATCAAAACCCCGCCGGAGAGTCGAGAGACGGCCGTGGTGACCGTAACGGCCACGGGCTATTGGGACGATGCCGTGGCCGGTGAGCGCTGGCGCCTCTGGCTGGCCAGGCAGCCAGACGGCGCCTGGACCGTGACGCGCGGCCTCTGGGCCAATTTATGTTCCCGCCCCGGTCAACGGTTCTATGCCGCAGAACCATGCCCGTGAACGCGGTCAAGGGTGAAGATATTGTGAGTCATGGCCCGCTGGTCCTCTCGCCTGCATTACTTACCCTACTCTCTCGCCTGTTCTCCCTCCTGACACTCGGCCGCCCGTTTGATATCCTGGAGCAGTTGCTGGGAGAGGCGTTGCAAGCGCCGATGGACACCCAAAAGACGGGCCAGGAAAAAGAGGGGGCCGCCAAACTCCTCGATGCTGCTCAGGACTACCTGGCCGTTTTTCTCGGCAAAGGCGAAGCGGTGGACGGCGTGCACCCCGAGGCGTTGTCCTTCCCAGACCACCTCTCTATAAATCTCGCATCGGGTCACCCGGGGTTCAATCTTGATGGGCAGATAATAGGGCTTCAGGGTAAAGGCCACGCAGGCCCCCGGGGCGATTTCCTGGCCGGTGACAAAACAACAGTCATGGCAGACCGTATTCCATTCCCGCCAGGCCGCAATATTCACAAAGACCTGCCAGACTCGGGGCAAAGGGGCATTGATGGTTATCTCTTCCTGGAGAATCATGGGTCACCAGTGAGGGGATGGTTATGGGCATGGCGCGCCAGGCTACCTCATTATAAGGTATTTACCTGCGGCTGACTGTCAAGGGCGGGATCGGCCATCTTCCATCTGAGTGCTTTTTCCTGTATGATATTTTCTAAAAAAGGAGAACCACACCGATGTTTCGCGAAGAACGGGAAGAAAGCCAATTTACCTGGAGTATGTTGGGCGATATCGCAGGGGGCCGCCCCAATCTCGGCCCCATGATGCACCTGGCCGTGTACCGGTTGATGCAATATACCTTGCGAGATATTTTGATCCGAGACTTCGGCGTGGAAACCGCTGACCGCATTTTTTATGAGGCCGGCAAAAAAGCCGGGGAAGAGTTCTGCCGCAATGTCTTGGGCGAGGCCAATGATATGCAGGGTTTTTGCGCGGCCATACAGCAGCAGATGAAAGACCTGGGCATTGGCATCTTCCGGGTGGAGTCGGCGGATTATGATAAAGGGTCCTTTGTCATCACCATTGCTGAGGATTTAGATTGCTCCGGCTTGCCGGTCTGTGATGAACAGATCTGTATCTATGATGAAGGTTTCCTGGCCGGGGTGCTCTTAGCCTATACCGGCCGGGATTTTGTGGTCAAAGAAGTAGACTGTTGGGGCAGCGGCGACCGCATCTGCCGTTTCACTGCGGTGCCCAAGTGAGATAATGCCATGCCGACGGTAGATCCTACTTTGCTTGATGAGATCACGGCCCTGTTCCATTATCTACGAGTCGGCAAGCCCATAAAATTATTGGACATCCCAGAGGACCTGCCAGACAACGAACTCCGGCAATTAATGACCTTTATCAATCGGTTTCTCGTGGAATACCTTGCCCTGACCAAAGATCTGGCCAAAATCGCCCAGGGCGATCTGGAGTTCCAACCTTTGGCAAGCCGTATGGCGCTGGCCCAATCCCTGAAAACCTTACAGTCTAATCTACGCCACCTTACCTGGAAAACCCAGCAGGTGGCTGCCGGAGACTTGACTCAACAAGTTGATTTTATGGGAGACTTTTCTCTGGCCTTCAACAGTATGACGCAGCAATTAAAAGAATCCCGGCAGCAGCTGCTCGCCATGAATCAGCAGTTGGAGCAGCGCAACCGCTTCATTCGGGAGACTTTCGGCCGGTATACCAGTGAAGAGATTGTCCAAGTTCTCCTGGACATGCCCGAGGGACTCAAGCTGGGGGGCGAGAAACGCCAAATCACCATCTTGATGTCAGACCTCCGGGGCTTCACCGCCTTGGTGGAGCGTCTAGAGCCCACCGTTGTGGTGGCCATGCTGAATAACTATCTTGCCGCCATGATTGATGTGATCCAGGCTGAGGGAGGTACCATCGACGAAATTATCGGTGATGCCATTTTAGTCCTTTTCGGGGCGCCGGTAGCTTGGCCTGACGCCCCGTTGCGGGCCGTGCGGACCGCTCTGGCCATGCAACAGGCTATGGTTGCTGTAAACCGCCATCACCGGGAGCAGGGTTGGCCGGAAATAGCCATGGGGTTGGCCCTGCACACTGGCGAGGTGGTAGTGGGCAATTTGGGCTCCCGCAAACGAACCAAATATGGCGTCGTTGGCCGGGCCATTAATCTTACGGCAAGGATTGAGAGTTATACGGTAGGCGGCCAGATCCTGGTCTCGCCTGCTTTGATGGCCGCAGCTGGCGACGGCTTAGTCCTGGGTGAAGAAATTCTGGTAAGCGCTAAAGGCATGCGGGAACCACTGGCCTGCCGGGAACTCCTCGGCCACACAGAATACCCGGAGTTGCACCTGGCCAGCAGGGCCGAGGTTCTTACCCCGCTAGTCCCTCCGCTTCCCTGCTCTTTTTACCGTCTCGACGGTAAGCACTTGAGTGGTCAGGCAGAGTCCGGCCACCTAACCGCTCTCGGCAGCCATCAGGCCTGCCTCAACGCCGCGAACCTGCCGGTTCAGCACGACAATATCCTTCTCACATTAACCTTGCCAAACGTTCCTCAAGCCGATTGCGCAGTCTATGCCAAGGTTTTACACGCGGCGAAGCCCCCCCTGGTCGGCCGGGTGGTTCATTTTACCTCGATCTCCCCAGCCGTGACACGGTTTTTGGTGCACCTCCAGTCTCTCAAGCCGCAGCAACAAGCTGACTGACAGAGCCGGCCACGGCACTCATGTCTCGCCTGAAGCCCCCCTTGTCACCAGCACTCGCCTCACCCCCCATTTTGCCAAAAATAGCCAATGCCCCTCGGCCTGCTCGCTGATCAGTGGGGAGGGACAAATAAACCATGATCCGTGCTTAACTGCAGCAGCACCTTATCTGCCTCTTCAACGGCGTTGGCCTGAAGAAAGGCAAAGACCTGGCAGCCCTCGCCTGGCCCTCGCCGTCCGGCTCGAGGTGTTGCGGCCGCCTTGCAACTTGGCAGTCCTCTCTGAAAAAATATTTCCCGAGCACGAGAAAAACACTTGACGCTGAGTCGCAGGGGCAGTATATATTAATATTGCTTTACTAAACAAATTGTTTATTTTTATTAAACCGGAAGGCTTGTGAAGATTGGTGAAAAACTGAAGCGGCTACGGCAGGCCAACTCGCTGACCCAGGAAGAGCTGGCCAATCGGGCCTACCTGACCAAGGGTTTTATTTCTCAGTTGGAGCGGGATCAGACCTCCCCCTCCATCGCCACGTTAAAAGATATTCTGGATGTGTTGGGCGTTTCGCTGGCCGATTTTTTCCGGGATCAGTCGCCCACTAAAGTCGTCTATCCGGTGCAGGCCCGGATCGTCACCTCCAATTCCACCCCTGCCTGTCGGGTGGAGGTTTTGGTCCCGGACGCCCAGAACCGCATGATGGACCCGGTCCTGGTGACCATGGCCGCAGGGGCGGAATTACCATGGCAGGAACCCCATGAAGGCGAGGAATTCGGCATCGTCTTGAAGGGAAGCATCCAGTTAAAAATCGATAATCGCACTTTCAAAGTTAAGCAACAGGAATGTTTTTATTTCCGGTCCAATGCCCAACATACCGTGGTCAACCCCGGTCGGCAGGAAGCCCGGATCTTGTGGGTGGTGACGCCACCGATTTTCGGCTAGTGGGGGTATGGCCGCAACGTGCCCCGAACGCATGGTTCTTAAGCGTAGCTGCAACGCGAAGGAGGGTTTGTGAGTTGGAAAAATTTGAAATGGGTTTTGGCCAGCACCTGATGCTGGACGGCTACGGCTGTCCGTATGACCGACTGACGGACCTGGATCGGATTTACGAGTTCCTCAATCAATGCCCCGATCTGATCCAGATGACCAAAATCATGCCGCCCTACGCCTTTAAATATTCTGGCAAGGTCCCCGAGGATTGGGGACTTTCTGGTTTTGTGCTGATTGCCGAGAGCCATATCAGCATCCATACCTTCCCAGAAAAAGGCTATCTGAGCATCGATGTCTTTTCCTGTAAAGACTTTGATGTCCAGAAAGCGGTGGATTTTGCCACGTCCGTCTTCGGCATTGCCAG
>CAZARS010000004.1:18532-25016 GCA_964487625.1 uncultured Desulfobacca sp. | reverse complement strand
GACATCGGGGCGGTGACCCGATTCATCCGCAATGAACGGCAGGAAATGAGGATTTAAGATGGACGAGTCTGACAGTAGCAAGCCCGACCTTTGGAGACGGATCTGGCGTATCTTCCGGCGGCGGGAGATCCAGCATCCCGACGATGTGGAAAAAGAAATCCAGAGCATCTTGGAGGCCGGGGAGGAACGCGGCTTCATCACTCGCCAGGAAGGCGAGATGATCGAAAGCATCTTTGAATTTAAGGATACACTGGCCCGGGAGATCATGGTCCCGCGCGTCGACATCACCTGTGTCGCCATGGACAGCCCCATCACTGATATTATCGGGGTCATCCTGGAGCGGGGCCACTCCCGGCTGCCGGTTTATGAAGACAATATCGACAACATTCAAGGCATTTTGCTGGCCAAAGACCTCCTGGTCTTCTGGAATAAACCGGATGACCAGATCGATATCCGGACGGTGCTGCGGCCGGCTTTTTTTATCCCCGAGGCCAAGAAGATCAGCGATCTCTTGCGGGACTTTGTCGAAAAGAAAATCCAGATTGCCATTGTTATTGATGAATACGGCGGCACCTCCGGTCTCATCACCATCGAGGATATCCTGGAGGAGATTGTCGGCGAAATCTACGATGAATACGATACCCAGGAGGCCCGGCTGCAACCCCAAGAAGACGGATCCGTCATCGTGGACGCCCGTCTGGAAATCGAGGAGCTGGCCGATTATTTCGGCATCGAGGTGCCGGAAGGCGAGTTTGAGTCCGTGGGCGGCCTCCTCATCCATCATTTGGGCAAGGTTCCCCAGGTGGGCGACACCGTGGTGACCCAGGACCTGGAATTCACCGTTACCGCCGCGGACGAACGCCGGGTCAAACAGATCCGGGTGCGTCCTCTTTCCCCTCAGCTGGTTGCTGTCTCACCCTAGACCCCCTCCCCTGCCCTTGACTCCTCACCAGCGTCGCCACCCAAGCAATATATTGAGCTACTTGAAACTTCCGTTGGCAGCCCGAACGGCTCATATATCGGATCTTGCCGAAGACCGGTCTCTCGCCCCAAGGACGATCGTGGACGCCGCCAACGGACCAGGCCACCCCCACATAGCCGTTGGGATCCCGGCCGTCCAGCTCATAGCGATCATTGAGATAAATGGCTGTGGCCAGGGCCTCCTCTGGCGTGGCACTCCACTCCAAAATTTTCTTGGCCCAATACATCCGCAGGTAGCCGTGCATCTTGCCCCGGTGGACCATTTCCAATTGGGCCGCATTCCACAGATCGTCGTGGGTGCGGGCTGCCTCCCATTCCTCTAAGCTATAAACATAGTCCCGGGGATCGGACCGGTGCTGGTCCAGGGTCTGCTGAGCCCAGGCCGGGAAACCAGCCACCTGATCATACGCTGGATTATAGAAACAGAAATTATCGGCCAACTCCCGGCGGATGATAAGTTCCTCCAGAAAAGCCTGCTTGGCCTCCTCCGGGGCCGCAGCCTGGCGCACCTCCCAGGCCACCCGCTGGGCGCTGAGCTGGCCGAAATGCAAGTAGGGCGACAGGTCCGAGAGGCCCCGGCGGGTGGGGTCGTTGCGATCCAGGTGGTAGCGGGCTAAACGTTCTCTGAGAAAGCTCTGCAGCTGTTCCCAGGCCGCGGCAGCCCCGGGCCGGCACCAGGTCACTGGGAGGACCCGCTGATCTGCGGCGATACCAGCCAACACCCGGCCCCATTCAATCACCGGGGCCCCCCCCTTCCACGGGAACGGGTGTGCCTGCAAGGGGGGGAGGTCTGTCAAAAAATCCGGCAGCAGCCGCTGCAGCTTGGGGCGCAGGGTGTAGGCGGCGAACTCTTGTTTGGGGGAGGCCAGCCAACAAGGCACGATGTTATGGGCATCCACCTGCCAGATGGGCAGTGCTACTTTCTCCCTGACCTGCTCCTGCCACTGCCGCTTGAGCCGCAGCGGATCAAAATCCGTGACCAGGACTCCAGCCCGCTGTTCTGCCACAAAGGCTGGCAGAGTTGCAGGTGGCTCGCCCGGCAGGAGAAAAAAAGGGATGTGGTGCCCCTCCAGGACCTGGGCCGTCTCCCTGAGCCCCTGCAGGAGGAAATCATACTGTCGGTATGTAGCCCCGAGAAAGTGGGGCACCAACGTGAAGACCACGGCCAAAGGCACCTGGTACTCCAGGGCCAACTGCTGGGCATAGAGCAGCGCCCAATTATCCTGGGCCCGCTGGTCCCGACTGAGCCAATAAATCACTGGCCCGCCTTGATAGGGAGCCTGCTGCAAGGGTCTGGTTCGATCGAGGAGAGTTCGAGTCATGGTCCTTGGTTACCTTTGTCGGATGGCCCTGAGCAATTGTGGCCTTTTGCCAAGGGATCGGGGCCAGGCGGCCAAGCTCCTAAGCCCAAGATGAATAGAATAACATCCTCTCATGTTCATTATTTGAAACATGAAGAAAAAATCCTTAACTTCTAAATAATCTATATAAACGACAACTTAAGCATGCCCCAGATTTTTTCATGTTTTCTTTTTTGAACATTAGGAGAGCTTAATAATTTACTAATTATTATATTAACATTATATTTTCCATAAAATCAATATTATAGATAATTTTTTATGATAGGTGTCGAGATGGTATTTATCTTGCATAAAATTTTGTGAAAGGGTTGGCGAGATATTGCAAAGGAACTCAAGAAGGGCAAAATATCTGCCCTAAGGCGGTAATGGCTTTCTCCGGTGCCAAGCAGGTGCCAGTAGCCAGGAGAAAACCCATCGCAAATCTTCATCCACAGGGGAAAGGAGTAATCTCGTGAGAAAAATATTCTTATTAGCACTGTTGACCTTAGCGATCCTGGCACTGGGGTCTGCTGCCCAGGCGACCATTATCTTCGGGACAGGCACTCCAAGTCCGAGTCTCTCTCCAACGTTCGCCAAGCTGGTCAATTTCGATGACCAGCCGACCGGAACCTTAGTGGGCGCCACTGATTACCTCGCCGACGGCATTGCTTCCATAACTGAATTGGAAGGACTAGGGACCTTTGCCCGATATTCAGGTTCTCAGAGCTTTCCGAATTATGTGGGCACGGGATCTTTTGGAGAAAGAGGCACAGACAGTAACTTAGGCTGGGACGGCACCATTCTCATTAAATTCACTAATTACGTGAGTAGTGGCGGCATCGGTATCGCCGACAGTGCAGGTGGCCCGGAAATCATAGAGCTATTAGGTGTGAGCGGCAACGTTTTGGGCTCATACACAGTTCCTACTGGAAGTAATGTTTATGTCACATTCTTTGATACCTTAACCCAAATTGCTGCCCTAAAAATAACCGGCGACTTTTTCGCCATCGATGACTTGCAATGGACCCCATGCCGGGAAATCGTGGTCCCCTTACCATCGACCCTGCTCTTGTTGGCCAGCGCCATGGTTGGCTTAGCCCGCTTCAGAAAGAGCCGGAGTACCTCTCAAGCTTCATAACCTGATCATCTTTGATGCCAACCCTAAAAACCCATTCTTCTGGCGGAGAATGGGTTTTTTTATGTTGCCCTCATCTTGTGCCCAGAGAGTCTTGCTGCTAGATCTATACGCATTACCTGAATACCTAGCGGGAAAAAATTATATTATATCACCTGCCCCATTCCTCTCTGTGCGTGATGGGAGAAAGCTGTAGACTTTCCAGATGGAGGTTATTTACTCTTTTAGCGAAGCCGGGCAGCCTTTTGGCTAACTATACACACGGGCATCCCTAATTGACAGCCAATTTGTACTGCGGCATTGCCCTCCCGGCAGGCTATTTCCAAGTAGCCGTGGCTGCCGCCCAGGGCCAGGAGGCTACCCGGCGGGGCTTCGCTGTACGTCTTGACCCAATGTGAGATGAGATGCTCCCCCACCCAGACCTGGGCTAGCTGACCTTGCAGCCACGTCTGCAGCTCCTGGTATGGGATATTGGTGATGAGATTACCAAAGTGGTCCCAAGTCAGGACCTGCCCATACACGGCCGCCGCGGTAAACCGAGGCACCGGCAGGTCCAGTTGCACCGGCTCGCTGAGGACCGAGCCAAAATCTGTTAAGGGCACACCCAGAGACAAATGGGCTGCCACTGGGGCAAAAATGTCCCGGCCATGGAAGGTGGCCGAGACCTCTGGCAGGAAATAACGGGGATTCTCGAGGCTGACCACTAGCTGGGGCGGGCAGGCTGCCAAAATGAGGGAAAAAAGGCCATTGTCCGGCCCCACCAGGAACTGCCCCCGCACCGCCGCAGCCAGACCTCGTCGGGCTGAACCCACCCCTGGATCCACCACGGCCAGGTGGATGGTTCCAAACGGGAAAAACCGCCAAGCCGACTGGAGGACCAAGGCCCCGAAAAGTATATCTTGGGGCGGCACCTCATGACTTAGGTCCACCAACCGGACCCAGGGGTTGATCCCCAATATGACCCCCTTCATTATCCCCACATAGGCGTCCCGAGAGCCGAAGTCGGTCAGCAGGGTAATAAGGGCGGGGTGCTGCCGGTCGGTCATGCTTCAGACCGCACCGGCGGCCAACTGGCGGGCCACCTCTTCCCGGATGCGCTCCACCGGCAGGGCGCCGGCAAACCGGCCCTGGCCATTGATGTAGACCAAAGGGGACGGGTAAGTCAGGGAGCACAATAACTTCGTTTGGGGCAAGCGCGGCCCCCGGGGGTCCTTGAGGACGTTGATATACTCCACGGTAACCTGACCGGGAAAATCCTTTTCTAAAGTCAGGGCCAGAGCTTTGGCCTGGAGCTCCAGACTGACCCGCGCTAGAGGATCGCTTTCGTGAGGCTGGCCGTGGTCGTGGCCGTGGCCGTGTTCCTGACCAGGCCCATGGCCGCCACAACCGCAGGCACAACCCGAGCCGGCCGTAGCCAAAGTCGGGGCATCGTAAATGGTAATTGCTATTTTATTTCTCGTGCTCATCGGCATACCTCAATAAAGTTAAATATAGGGGCAGGGGGAATGAGAGAAAAATTAATCTCGTGTCCAGCCAGAAACTGGTAGCAAGCCAGCGCAAGGCCCCCAATCAGGTGAAAATTTCCATTGTAGGGGCTGTGTTACCCAGCCCCTACAATCGATCCATCCACAATATGAGGCCCTTCCGGATGTAACTTAATGTCTATACGGAAAGTCCTCAGCTTCCTCTGCCGGCCGCGCCGGGGGAGGACTGGGGCGAAGAATAAAATATTAATGATTTCCAAATTTTATTTCTTAGCCATTCTTGGCTTGGGTACGCTCTTATATTGGTTCAGCACAATACTGGCTGAATACTTACCCAGGACATCCCAGCCCTCACCATTTATCCTTGAACTTAATAATACGGCAAAGGAGCGGAGGCGCCAAGGGGGCAGGAGCAATGTGCCAACTTTCACGAAATTCTTTTTCCCTCTTGTGTTTTTTCAGATTATTTGGTTAAAATGATAATTCTGACAAACTACGATATTATTTTAGAGGAACGGGGGAACCTGCATGGCTGGAAAACTTGATCATCTCCGGAACGTGGCCCTGATCGGCCACAGCGGCGCAGGCAAAACTTCGGTGGCAGAGGCCATGCTTTTTGCCGCAAAAGCAACTTCCAGATTGGGCAAAGTGGATGACGGCAGTTCGGTCTTGGATTTCGAGGCGGAGGAAATCAAGCGCCGCATCTCCATCTCAGCTGCCTGCCACCACTTTGATTGGAAGAAACATGCTGTCCATTTTGTGGACACGCCGGGTGATGACAACTTTCTGGCCGAGACCAGGGGCGCTCTGCAGGTGGCTGACAGTGCCCTGGTGATCGTTGATGCGGTGGATGGGGTGAAGGTAGGCACTGAGAAAGTCTGGGCCACCGCGGAAAAATATCAGCTCCCGCGGCTCATTTTCATCAATAAATTGGAGCGGGAACGGGCCAATTTCAATAAGGTCGTGGAGGATCTCAAGAACATCCTCAAGGCCAAGCCGGTGCTCCTGCAGCTGCCCATCGGCCAAGAGGCCAATTTCAAAGGCATCATCGATCTGGTGGCCTTTAAGGCCTATAGTTTCGATGCCAGCGGCAAGGCCACCGAGATGGACATCCCCGCAGACCTCAAAGAGGAAGCCGAGGCCCAGCGGAGCGAGCTGATGAATTTTGCGGCAGAGTCCGATGATGAGCTCATCGAAAAATTCCTGGACGACGGGCAGTTGGCCCCTGAAGAAGTCCTGCGGGGTCTGCGGCTGGGGACCCTGGCCGGTAATTTTGTGCCGGTCCTCTGTGGGGCCGCTACCCAGATGTTGGGTATCTCCCTCCTCATGGATGCCATTAATGCGTATCTCCCCTCCCCGGCCGACCGAGGGCCGGTCACGGGGATCAATCCTAAGACCAAGGCCGAGGTCAGCCTCCCCCCTGATCCTGATGGGCCGTTCTGTGCTTATGTTTTTAAAACTGTAGCAGACCCCTATGCCGGGCGTCTCACCGTATTTCGCATCTATTCTGGTACCATAAAGTCTGATTCTTCCTTTTATAATGC
>CAZARS010000004.1:5808-18514 GCA_964487625.1 uncultured Desulfobacca sp. | reverse complement strand
GCTTCGGCCAGCTCTTCTTGCCGGAGGGCAAGGGCCAGAAATCCGTGGAATCGGCCGGGCCGGGAGTGTTTGCCGCGGTAGCCAAGTTGAAGGATACGGTCACCGGTGAAACCCTCTGTGAAGAGGCCAACCCCATCCTCCTGCCGCCTCCGGAGCCGCCCAAGACCACGGTCACCTTTGCAGTGGAGCCCAAGAGTCGGGGCGATGAAGATAAAGTTTACTCCTCCATCTCCCGCCTCATTGAGGAAGATCCGTCCCTGAAGCTGGTGCGCAATGCCGAGACTAAAGAGATCCTCCTCTCCGGCATGGGGCAGGTACATATTGAAGCCACGGTGGAGAAACTGAAACGTAAATTCGGCGTCGAGGTCAACCTCAAGACGCCAAAGATTCCCTATCGGGAGACCATCAAGGGCCGCACCAAGGTCCAGGGCAAATATAAGCGTCAGTCCGGTGGTCGGGGCCAGTTCGGCGATACTTGGCTGGAGATCGAACCCCTGCCTCGGGGTGGTGGTTTTGAATTCGTAGATAAAATCGTTGGGGGTGTTATCCCCAAACAATACATCCCGGCCGTGGAAAAGGGTATCGTGGAGGCCATGCAGGAGGGCGAATTGGCCGGTTGCCCCGTCGTCGATGTCAAAGTCACCCTCTATGACGGCTCTTTCCATGAAGTGGATTCATCGGAAATGGCCTTTAAAATCGCCGGCTCCATGGGCTTTAAGAAAGGTTTCCTGGCCTGTCAGCCCACCCTGCTGGAGCCCATCATGCTCATGACCGTGACCGTTCCCGAGGAGTTCATGGGCGATATTATCGGTGATCTCAATGGCCGGCGAGGCCGGGTTCTGGGGGTGGATGCCCAAGGTAACCTGCAGATCATAAAGGCCAACGTCCCCTTGGCCGAAGTGCAGCATTATCAACCTGACTTGACCTCCAAGACCGGGGGCCGGGGCACCTTTGAAATGGAGTTCTCCCATTACGAAGAAGTGCCCCCTAACCTGGCGGAAAAGGTCATTGCCCAACTGCGGGCCGAACGGGAGAAAGAAAAACAGGCATAATAGGGAGGGAGGCTTGTCGTGCCTGCATGCCGGTCGCTTCCCTAATGCGGCATGGCATCTTGCCTGCTTTTGCCCTTTTCCTCTTCCCTTAACTCTTGTTTAAGGTAGAGATGGCAAACCAGAATTCGTCCCCACGGCAAGGCCGCGTCGTGGCCGTCTCCATCAGTGCCACCACCGGCGTCAGGAAGGATAACGTAGACCAGGCTATGGTGGTGGTGAACCAGGGCCTGGCCGGCGATGCCCATGCCGGCGAGTGGCACCGCCAGGTCAGCCTATTAGCCTTGGAGAGCATCAACAAGATGCGCCAGCAGGGATTAGAGCTCCGACCGGGTGATTTCGCCGAAAATATCACCACCACCGGGCTGGATATCCCCCACCTACCGGTGGGGACCCGGCTGCGGGTGGGCCGGGAAGTGGAATTGGAGGTGACCCAGATCGGCAAGGCCTGCCATCATGGCTGTGCCATTAAACAGGCCGTGGGCGACTGCGTCATGCCCCGGGAAGGCATCTTTGCCCGGGTCCTCCAGGGCGGGGTAATCCGTCCCAACGATATCATTGAGGTAGTGGATGTTCCAGGTCGGGATCCTGACCTGCAGTGATAAAGGGGCCCAGGGGGAACGGGCCGATACCAGTGCCACCGCTATCCAGGAGCTGCTCCCGGCGGCCTTCCGGGTGGTAAAGTATCAGGTGGTCCCCGATACCCTGGAAACCATTAGTGGGGTCCTGGTGGCCTGGTGCGATCAAGAAGGGTTGGATCTGATTCTGACCACGGGCGGCACCGGCTTGACCCCCCGGGATGTCACCCCAGAGGCCACCCGGGCAGTGGTGGAGCGGGAGGTCCCGGGGATGGCGGAAGCCATGCGGGCCGCCAGCCTGGTCAAAACGCCCCATGCCATGTTGTCCCGGGCCGTGGCCGGCATCCGGCGCCAGACCTTGATTATCAATCTGCCGGGCAGTCCCAAGGCCGTCCGAGAGAACCTGGCCGTGGTGTTGCCAGCCCTGCCCCACGCCCTGGAAAAGATCAAAGGTTCGCCGGTAGAGTGCGGGACAGCATAAGCCAAAACACGCAACGGAAGCCTCTCTTGTCAGAGCCCAGCAGACAGATAACGTCGCGATCCCGCTGGCCATGGCTCTGCGCCCTTGGCCTGGTGGTTCTGGTCTTCGCCAGCGGCCCCCCGGCGGGAGCCGCAGATCCCCATACGGTCTATGTCCTCACGGCCCATGGCTCTATCAATCCCGGCATGGCAGAGTTTATCTTGGATGGCTTGAAAGCTGCGGAGACGGCCCGGGCCGAAGCCCTGATCATCGAATTGGATACGCCCGGGGGGTTGGATTCAGCCATGCGGGAGATTGCCCAGGGGATCATCAATGCCAAGATACCGGTGGTGGTCTATGTCTCGCCCAAAGGGGCTCGGGCAGCCTCGGCCGGGCTGATCATTACCTTGGCCAGCCATGTGGCCGCCATGGCACCGGGCACCAATATCGGGGCGGCCCATCCCGTGGCCATTGGGACACAAAAAATGGACAAGGAAATGGCCGCCAAGGTGGTGAATGACATGGCGGCGTATGTCCGGTCCCTGGCCAACGAACGGCAGCGCAACGCCGATTGGGCTGAAAAGGCTGTGCGCCAGAGCGTCTCCATCACCGCTCTGGAAGCCCAGAAACTGCGGATAGTGGAGATCTTGGCTGATGATCTGCCGGATCTCCTGAAAAAGCTGGATGGCCGGGTGGTCCGCCTCAACCAGGAGAGCCGCACCCTGAAGACCGCCAAGGCCACCGTGGTGACCTATGAAGCCGGTCTTCGCCATCGGATCCTCAAACGTCTGGCCGATCCCAATATCGCCATCATTCTGATGATGATCGGTCTGGCCGGTCTCTACTTTGAATTGGCCCACCCTGGCGCGGTCTTGCCGGGGGTGGTGGGCGGGATTTGCCTGTTGTTGGCCTTTTATGCCTTCCAGACCTTACCCGTTAACTTTATCGGTCTGATGCTGTTGATCCTGGGTTTTATCTTTTTTCTCCTGGAAATCTATGTTACCAGCTATGGTCTCTTATCTTTGGCCGGCATTGTCTCCCTGGCCTTGGGCGGCCTCATGTTGTATCGGGATCAGGACCCGGGGCTGGCCATCTCCCTCAATGTGTTGTTGACGGTCATCGGGGCCATTTCCCTTTTTTTCCTGGTCATTACCGGTTTGGCGGTGCGGGCCCAGATGCGGAAACCTCTGTCGGGCATGGCCGGTCTGGGAGGGGAAAAGGGCATAGCCCTGACGGACCTCAATCCCGCTGGCAAGGTTTTAGTCCAAGGCACCTATTGGGATGCCCAGGCTGAGGAGTTCATCCGTCAACAGGAACCGGTGGAAGTTGTCCGCATGCAGGGTTTGCGCTTGATCGTGCGGCGCTCACCTCAATCCTGAATAAGGAGAACAGGCATGTCTTTATCTCCCATTATCATTTTAGTTTTAGTAATTTTTTTCCTCTTCAGCGCCATCAAAATCCTCAACGAATATGAGCGGGGGGTGGTCTTCCGGTTAGGGCGAGCCCTGCCTCAGCCCAAAGGGCCGGGGGTCATTATCCTCATCCCCATCATTGATCAATTACGCAAGGTTAACCTGCAGATCGTCACTTATGACGTGCCCACCCAGGATGTCATTACTCGGGATAACGTCAGTGTCAAGGTCAATGCGGTGGTCTATTTCAAGGTTATGGACCCGGTCAAGGCCGTAATCGAGGTCCAAGATTATTTCCAGGCTACGGCCCTCTTGGCCCAGACGACCTTGCGGAGTGTCTGTGGTCAATCGGAGTTGGACGAACTGCTCTCCGCCCGGGAAAAGATCAACCTAAAACTGGCCGAAATACTGGACCAACATACCGACCCGTGGGGCGTTAAGGTGACGCTGGTGGAGGTCAAGGCCATTGATCTGCCCATCGAGATGCAGCGGGCTATGGCCCGGCAGGCCGAGGCAGAACGGGAACGGCGGGCCAAGGTCATTGCGGCTGAAGGGGAATATCAGGCCGCCACGAAGTTATCGGAAGCTGCCCATATCATGGCCCAGGAGCCCATTACCCTGCAACTCCGGTATCTCCAGACCCTGCGGGAGATTGCCGCGGAAAAGAATTCCACGACGCTCTTCCCCATCCCCATCGATCTGTTGACTCCTTTTATAAAGCTTGCAGATAAACTGAAAAGTGAATAAAATAGCGTTTTGATTTTCTCTTCAGGTAGGATTGACATGGGAAAGAAAGAAAAGAAGGAAAAAAAGGAAAAACCGCTGGATCGGATGACCGCCAAAGAGCTCCGGGAATATGCCTTAACGTTGGGCGAGATTGTCGGCGTGCATGGCATGAACAAAGAGGAATTGATCCGGGCCATCAAAGAAATTAAAGGCATTCCCGACGAAGGCCCGAAAGCGGTTAAAGCCGTAAACGTCCGGGAGCTCAAAGAAAAGATTAAGCTCCTCCGGTCCCAGAAAGAAGCGGCCAGGGCAGAACAAGCCGATCGCAAGACCATTGATACCTTCCGGCGACGCATCAATCGTCTGAAAAAACGCACCCGCAAGGCCGCCTAAGAGCTTGCCGCGGCGCCACCCGGCTGAAGGATACCGATTATGGCTTCTACCAAGCAGCCCTCACGCCCGCCAGAACAAGGTAGCGACCCACCTGCTGCCTGTCGCATTGCCCTGAACATCTGTGAGATCGGTGTCCAGAAAACCTATCCCAAGGGCACGCTCATCGTCCGCCAGGGTGACCTGCCGGAAAATTTCTACGTCATCATTAAAGGCCGGGTCAAGGTTTTTCGCCTTAGTCCTGAAGGCATCCGCACTGATCTGACGGAATTAGGCGAAGGCGCCTATTTCGGCGAACTGGCCATAGTCACCGGTCAACCCCGCACGGCCTCGGTGGAGGCCAGTGAAGATACTGTCTTGATGGAAATCAGCCAGGAAGAGTTTGAGAAGTTGCTGGACGATAACCCACCCCTGGCCCGGCAAATCATCAAGCAGTTGACCGAGTGGTTGGTGGGGGCCGACAAACGCCTGGAAAAGGAGACGGTGTATCAGGTCAAGGTCCGGGAGGTTTCTTGGTTTGATTTTCTCCTCATCGGTGGCCTCAGCATCATTTTCGCCCTCATCTTCAATTTCTACAATGATAATCAGATACCGCTGATCCAAGGCTGGGGGCGACCGGGCACCATCAAAGAAATCTCCCTGCAGGATGCTTTGGCCAAATATCAGGCCGGCCAACTGCTGGTCATCGACGCCCGCAAAGACAGTTTTTTCCAACAGCGACATATCAAGGGCGCAGAGAATTTCCAGGTGGTGTTCTTTGATCTCATGGCCCCTATGTTCCAATTTAGGTTGGAGCAGCGCCAGGTCACGCCTGAGACCCCCATACTGATTGTCGGCGGTACCTTTAGCCGTCGCTTTGACCTAGATTTGGCCTACGCCATGCAGGACCTGGGGTATGACAACGTCATGGTCCTGGCGGGCGATTATACCGCTTGGGAAAAGGCCTTCCCCTTGGAAGAGCGTCCCCCTAAACCTCCCGCAGCCATGCATCTGGGCATTGCCGGGCTCTTGGAATGGATTCCGGTATCCATCTTTGGGCTGCTTTTGATCCCGCCGGTGCGGCGCAGTCCGTATCTGGCCATTTTCTGCCGGCTGTTGTTGGGTGCGATTTTTATTCAATTCGCCCTGAGCAAGATCATGCGGCCGGCGGTCTTTGCCCTCAATGTGGTGGAGTATCAACTCATGCCGGCTTGGGGGGTCAATCTCTGGGCCCTCATCCTCCCCTGGGCCGAGCTGGTGGCCGGCCTCTTCCTGGTCCTGGGTATCCGGACACGCACCGCGGCCATCTTCATCGGCGGTATGAATGTGATTTTTATTATCGGACTGGTTAATGCAATCCTGCAGCAGTATCCCATTAACTGCGGCTGCGTGGGGGAGGTGGGCGAGCCGGTGAACTGGTGGAAAGTCCTGAAAAATACCGGCATGTTGTTAATGGCGGCCCAGATCTATTTCTATGATCGCCTCTTTGTCTTGGATCGGGGCGGCTTTGTCTGGCGGGAGAGAAAAGTATGAAGCGAACCTATCTGCCGGGAGTATTCGTGGGCTTGCTGCTCCTGAGCTGGCTTTGTCTCTGGGGCTGCGGCGAATCCCGCCTCCCCTATGTGGGCACCTATAAATCCGATGAAGCTGTCGGCAATAAGGGGCACATCGAGATTATCCTACGGGAAAATGGGGAAGCCGACTGGAACTGGATCGAGGAGAACCGCTCGGTCAAATTAAAATGGCGGGTCCAGGATGGCCGGGTCTGGCTCTATTTTAAAGAGGGCATTATTCTCATCGGCACCCCCTTTGAAAATAATAAGAAACTGGCCTTGGACATCTCCGGCGAATGGAATCCCGGCTGCCCGGTGGATAAATGTATTAATTTTACTCGTCAGAAATAGAAACCAGTATGCCGGTTGCCCTTGGTAGCCAGACGCCAGGGATAGACAAAGAACACCTGAACCTGCGGCCAGCTCAGGAGCAGAGGGAAACCGGGCTGGCCAGCCCGGGCCAGGAAAGTCTGAGCATAAATCACATCTCGCTGCGCCCGAGCCCGTAGGGACCGAGTCAGGCTGTTCCTACGGGTAAATCATGTCTGGCTCGTCGCTGGTCTTGGCTGGCTCTCGTTTAATCAGGAAAGGTCCAGGGTGAAAGCATCACGACGGTTCATAATAGATTGCCTTATCCTCTTAACCCTGGTTTTGGGCTGTTGGCCCCAAACCGGCAGGGCCCAGGGCAACCACCTGGTGATCTCCAGCCTGGGATTAAGCCAAGCCCAGGGTACCACCTTTCTGACCATGATCCTCAGCAGACCGGAGCAACCCACGATCCAGCCGGTGGCTGACCCCCAGAACCCCCAGTTGCTGATTGATTTTCCCAAAGCTCGCGTTTTTGAGGTACCCCTGACGCAGGTGGGGGATCAGCAACTGGTGAAACAGGTGCGGACCATGGCCATCCCCGGCCAGGATGGCGTCCGCATCGTCTTGGAGTTGGTGCCTGGGCGGCCCTATACTTTCTGGCGGGCTAGCCGTATTACCCCCCGGGGCAGTTTCCAGTTTGTCATTGGCCTCCGACCTGATGCGGTCGCACCCCCCCCTGCTGAGCCCCGGGTGGCCAGCCCGGCGCCGGCGGAACCCACTCCTCCAGAGAGACCCACAACCGCGGCCCCTCGCCCCGGCGAGGCTCACCGAACAGGGCGAACTGCGACTTTTGATTATCGCCAACCCACGGCGGGCACCATGGTGGAGATTTATAATCTCATGCCGGCCGCCGGTCCGGTCCTGGAGTTCTTGGAACGCCGCGGTTGGACAGCCCAGAGGGACACGGCAGGGCGCAAAGGCAGCCCCGGCAGTCAGCGGTTTGTCATGGCCAATCCCTCGCAGCCAGACCTCTCGGTGGTGGCAGAACACATCCCCACCCGGTCCTCCCAGACCCCGGCCATTAATATCATTGCTGTCTCCACCGATAAATTAACGGATCCGGATGCCAATAAATACCGCCAGATGGTGCGCTGGGACCTGGCCACCATCAAAAAACATTTCGAGGATATCGGGGATTATTATGATGACGGCCTGAAACCCCTGCGCCTCCGTCTGCGGGAGCGTTCCAAGGCCGTGTTCCTGCGGGAGTTTGATTTTCTCCAACAGTTCCTTGAGGTAGCCGTGCCCCAGAAACCCGGCTTGGCTTCCCAGATCAAGAAACACGTGGATGACAAGCCCAATAAACGGTTGGAGGGAGCCCAGTATACCGAGTCAGAAAACCCTTTGGTCATCCTGGATATGGTGGATTTTTACACCATCCGGGTCTATATCATGGGCAGGTAGGCTCAAAGGGCAACTTGGCTTAAGATCAAGGCGGAACAGCTTCGGGGTAAGGTTTGGAACCTGAGATGGGCGGCGCCCCCCGCCCCGGTTCCTCTGCCGGAACGGTGAGGCTGGCCTGAGACCTTGTTATGAGCTTCCTTCCCTTCTGGGAGTCAATTCAAAGAAAAGGATCTTTTTATCTCCTTCTGCCTGACGCAGTTTCTTTTCCTGAAATCGCACCTGATAAAGCGGCTTGGCCAACTCAAAGAAGGCCTTGGGCCCCTGCCCCCGGATACCTTGGGCTAAATAGATCTTGCCCTGCGGCTTGAGATAGCGGCCAAAGATCTGCAGGAGCGGGGTGAAGGCGGTGGGTTCATAGAGGATATCGGAACCCACCAGCCAGTCAAATTGTCCAGGGAGCTTTGGAGCTTGCCAATCTAGGAGGGCCACCTCCACCGCCGCCAACCGGTTGCGCCATGCGCTCAGGCGGACGAAGTCCAAGGCATCGGGGGTGTTATCGGTAATGGTCACCCGATGCCCCCGGGCCGCGGCCGCCAGACCCGCCAGGCCCAAGCCGGCACCCAATTCCAGGATGGTCCGCTCGGGTTGGGGCGTCTGTTTCACCAAAAAATCTGCCAAGACCAGGGACGCATCCCAGACCATGGCCCAATACGGGAAGTTTGCCAGCGAAAGTTTCTCGGCTTCAATGTTGGCCACCAGGAATGATTCCAGATCGGCCATCTGGAGCAGATGCAGCCGCACCTGCCCGACCTGAACCCCGGCCCATTCCAGGCGATATCGTTGTTCTAGATCAGCCATGAGCCATTGGGCCGCCTCATCGGTGAGCATGCAGGATCCTCTTCCTTTCTCCCTTGTCCCTCTTCCTTATTCCTGGCCGATCATGCCTCGTCTTTTTTGCCCTCATCCTCTTTCATGAGTTTCTTGGCCAGCTCCATCATCTCCCGGAGCTTCTGATCGACCCGAGCATTGATGGTTCCGGTGGGGAAGCTGCCATCGGGTTGTCGCTGGCCGGCGGGCAAGCCGGTGAGGATTTCCATGGCCTCGTCCACGTGGCGCACGGCCCAGACATGAAATTTACCCTGGCGCACGGCCTCGACGATTTCTGGCTTCAGCATCAGTTGCTGCACGTTGGCCTGGGGGATGATGACCCCATGGCTGCCGTCTAACCCCCTGGCTTGACAGACTTTATAGAATCCCTCGATCTTTTGATTGACCCCGCCGATGGGCTGAAATTCCCCGCGCTGACTAACCGAGCCGGTCATGGCAATGTTTTGGGCTAAAGGCACGTCAGCCAGACAGGACAGGAGGGCAATCAATTCGGCCGCCGAGGCACTGTCGCCTTCCACCAGGCTATAACTCTGTTCAAAGGTGAGGTGGGCCGAGAGGGTCAATGGCTTATCTTGGGCGAAACGACTACGCAGGAAGCTGGCCAGGATCATCACCCCTTTGGTATGGATGTTCCCGGACATCTTGGATTCCCGCTCGATGGCCACCACCCCTTCCCGGCCCAGGGAGATGGTGGCGGTAATGCGGCTGGGCCGGGCAAAGGCATAATCCCCCAGGAGATACACCGACAGGCCGTTGACCTGGCCCACTACCGCCCCGCTGGTCTCTATAAAGAGCATGCCCTCCTGGATATATTCCTGCATTTTCTCTTCAAAGAGATCGGAACGGAAAATCTTCTCGCTGATGGCTTTGGCCATGTCTTCGCCCAGGATGAGGTCATGCCCCTGGCGTTTGGCCCAGAAATTGGCTTCCCGGATAATATCCGTCAACTCCCCCACCTGCAGGCTCAATTTATTCTTATGGTCAGCCAACTCGCTGGCATATTCCAGGAAGCGGCTGACTGCGGTCTTGTGCAGGGGCCGCAGCTGTTCTTTCTCCACGAAGTTGCAGACAAAATTGAGCAGCTGTTCCTGATGATCGGGAGTGCGTTTCATCTCCCAATCAAAGTCGGCCTTAATCTTGAAAAATTTATGGAAATCCTCATCGTAGTAATAAAGTAGTTGATAGAGCCAGGGGTTGCCGATGAGGATGACCTTCAGGTGCAAGGGGATGGGCTCAGGGCGGAGGGTCTTGGTGGTGATGAGACCCAACTGCTCTCCCAGATCCTCGATTTTAATCTGCCGTTCTTTGAGGGTCCGCTTCAGGGCTTCATACGAGTAAAACCACTTCAGCAGGTCCATGGCATTGATGATTAAATAGCCGCCATTGGCCCGATGGACAGAACCAGGATGGATAAGGGTAAAATCAGTGAGGAGGGTACCGAACTGGGCCTTGCGTTCGATGCTGCCGAACAGATTGGTATAGGTGGGGTTGCCTTCCACCACCACTGGCGCCCCCTGACATTCGGAGTTGTCCACAAAGACATTGACCTGATACTGCACGAAACTGGGTTCCGGCGTGGGAAAGGGAAACGGCGTGGGTTGCCCCGGCCGTCTTTTTAGGTCATCGATATTTTTTAGGATATCTTCCTGAACCTCTTTGAGGTAGGCAGTTACCTCTGGCTGCTGTTGATATTTTTCCACCAATTCTTCGATGAGGTGGCCCACCACAAAAAGGGCCACATCCTGATCTAGCTTTTTTTCGGCCTGTTGGAATTCTTTTTCCATGCGCCGGATCTTGCGGAGGGCCTCGTTCATTTCGTTGTGCAGGGCATTGGATTTTTGCCGGAGCTCTTCCCGCTCTTCATCAGTCAGGGCCTTGAGCTCTTCTTCGCTGAGGGGTTTGCCATCCCTGCCCGGGAAGATCATCATACCGGCCTGGGAGATGTTGAGGATAAAGCCTTCTTCCGTAGCCCGCTGATCCAGTTCTTTGAGGATATTATTCCGTTCCTGGGTAAATTTATGAACCAGCGCCTCCCGGCGGTTACTGTAGTCCTCACTTTCAAAAATCTCCGGGATCTGGATTTTCAGGGTATTAATGAGTTCATCCATATCATCCCGGAGCACCCGACCCTTACCGGTAGGTAGCTGCAGGGCCCGAGGTTTTTCCGGTTCTTTGAAATTGAAAACATAGACATAATCTGGCGGGGTCTTTTCGGTGGCCGCCAGTTTTTCAACATAACTGCGGATCATGGCAGTACGGCCGGAGCGGGGCTGGCCAGAAACATAGATATTAAAATCATGCTCCTTCATCCCCAGACCCAGTTCCAGGGCATGCATGGCCCGTTTTTGGGCGATCACCTGTTCCGACCGGGCGGGCAGTAGTTCGGCAGTGGTCTCAAAACCCAGATCCTCGGGGATATAAACAGCACGTAAGTCTTCGGGCTTCAGTTCCCAGTCTTCTTTTGGCATATCGCCTCCTCAAAATCTTTGGTATCGGTCTCGGCCAGCGGGTGAAGCCGGAGGTTACCCTGCAGACGGCGGGTGCCACAGGCAAAACTGTGGGCAGGCGGTGGCTTCCTCTTCCAGCTGAATGGTGGAGTGCTCTAACCCAAAGTTTTCCTCGAGAATGGCCGCCATTTCGCAGCGGATAGCATCCCGCGGTCGGCTGCCGTTGACGACGGCATGGACACTGAGGGCATACAACCCGGAGGTTATGGTCCAGATGTGCAGGTCATGGATATCTTTCACGCCTTTGACTGCTGCCAGGCTTCGGGATACCGCCTCAATGTCCACATGGCGAGGCGTGGCTTCCATGAGAATGTCCAGGGCCTCTTGCACCAGGCGCCAACTGCCGGCAATGATGAGCGCGCCAATAACAAAGCTGGCCACCGGGTCGAACCAATACCAGCCTCGCCAGAGCATGGCCAGAGAGGCGGTAATGGCCACCACCGAGCCGAGGCCGTCGGCCACCACATGAAAGAAAGCCGACCGGAGATTGATGGATCGGTCCTGGGAAGGAAAGAGCAAAATGGCCGAAATGATATTCACGGCCAGGCCGGCCGCGGCAATGACCAGCATGGGGCCGCTCTTCACTACCGGCGGCTCCCAGAAGCGCTGATAGGCTTCAAAAAAGATAACCCCGGTAATCCCCCAGAGCACTAAGCCGTTGATCAGGGCAGCCAGAATCTCCAGGCGGTGGTAACCGTACGTCTTGGCCGGGGTCGGGGGTTTGGCGGCCCAGGTGATGGCCACCAGGCTGAACAGGAGGGCCCCCACATCACTGAACATGTGGCCGGCATCACTGATCAGGGCCAGACTGTTGGTCCAGAAGCCACCGATGAGCTCCACTACAAAAAAACCGCACACCAGGATCAGGCTTAAAATCAGGGCCCGCCGGTCCTGGGCGCGGTGATGTTCATGGCCGGGTGCCATTACTCACCTGCCATGTGAATTTCCAGGACCTGGTAGGACCGCTGGCCTCCCGGAGGATTGAAACCTACCCGTTCACCCACCTTTTTCCCCAGCAAGGCCCGCCCCATGGGAGAATCTATGGAAAGATACCCCTGACGCACATCCGCTTCCACGCTGCTGACCAGATGAAATTCCAGGATCTCCCCCGTAGCCAGGTTGCAGACTTTTACCCTGGAATTGAACCGCACCTGGGAAGGTTCCAGATTATGCCCCACCAACACTTCGGATTGTGAAATGATCTCCTGGAGGCGGTGAATCTGCCGTTCTATTTGCGCCTGCCGGTGGCGAGCTTCCCAATAGGACTCATTCCTGTCTAACCGACCTTCAGCGGCTGCTTCCATGACCTCGGCCACGATGAGAGGCCGCACAAAGCGGCGCAGCCGGTGCAGCTCCTGTAATAGCTTCCAATATCCTTGTTGGGTCAAAAGCGACTTTGGCATATCTGTGGTTCAATCTGCGATGCTGAGCTCGCCTCTCTCCAAATAGTA
>CAZARS010000004.1:5523-5767 GCA_964487625.1 uncultured Desulfobacca sp. | reverse complement strand
GGGTCAAGCAAACTTCCTTCAAATCCTTTACCTTTCTCCCCTGCCCTACCCTTTCACATCGCTGTAATCCCCCCTTGCCTTCCCGGCCCTCTGCAGGTATATAAACAGAAAGACTTCAGAGGGGAGGACGCACTGATGCCTTTGGATGAAATCACCATTACTCGGGCCATCGTGGAGCGCTATACCGCCAAGTTCCTGGCTTGCCTGGACCTCGATGTGGCCATTGTGGGCGGCGGCGTCTCGG
>CAZARS010000004.1:0-5513 GCA_964487625.1 uncultured Desulfobacca sp. | reverse complement strand
ACTGGTGGCCGGCTGGAAACTGGCCCAGCTGGGCCGCAAGGTGGCCATCTTCGAGCGCAAACTTTCCATCGGCGGCGGCATGTGGGGCGGCGGCATGATGTTCAACGAAATCGTGGTGCAGAAAGAAGCCAAGCCTATCCTAGATGAACTGACTATTGCCTCCGTGCCCTATGGCGAGGATTATTATACAGCTGATGCCATTGAGGCCACCACTACTTTGGCCTCCCAAGCCGTAAAGGCGGGGGCCAAGATTTTTAATCTTATCACGGTGGAAGATGTCATGGTCCGGGAGAACCAAGTCACTGGCCTGGTCATTATCTGGACTGCCGTGGAAATGGCCGGGCTGCATGTGGACCCCATGACCATCCGGGCCAAACACGTCATCGATTGCACCGGCCACGATGTGGAAGTCATTAAAGTCTTTTTGCGCAAGAATCAACCGGCCTCCCTGAAGACTGCCACGGGCGGCATCGTGGGGGAACGCTCCATGTGGGCTGAGGTCGGCGAAAACCAGACCGTGGAATTTACCTCCGAAGTCTACCCCGGCCTCTGGGTGGCTGGCATGACGGCCACTGCCACCTTGGGCACCTTCCGCATGGGTCCAGTCTTTGGAGGCATGATGCTTTCCGGCGATAAGGTGGCCCGGTTGATTGACGAAAAATTGGCCGGCTAGGGTTGCCCTTGAAAATTGAGGTATAATTGTCATATGAAATCATGAGTGTTTGGCAGGCTTCTGGCAAAGCTTAAAAAAGAGGCCAAAAGCCAAAAAAGCCACCCACAAATGGCTTCTCTTCTCTTGTTATCCTGAGTGCACTGGAGTATCTGAGATTCTTCGGTCGCTTCGCTCCCTTAGAATGACAAAATGAGAGCAATGCAAGAGATACGCAGGCGCCTTTAACCCTATGCCAAAACGCTGCCGGACATTAGTGATATAACATTAATTATTCATTACTTAATGCCCCTCATTTATCCTCTCCCCGCTTGACGAGAGAGAGGAAGAAATACGGTTGCAGAATAATGGATTATGAAGCCGTCATCGGGCTGGAAGTGCATGCCCAACTTCTCACCCAAAGCAAGATTTTCTGTGGTTGTCCCACCCGGTTCGGAGCGCCGGTCAATACCCAGGTCTGCCCCGTCTGTTTGGGGATGCCCGGCGTCTTGCCGGTGTTAAATGAAAAAGTGGTGGAATTTGGCCTCAAGTTGGCTCTGGCAACCCATTGCCAGATTGCCCCTTACAGCCGTTTTGCCCGGAAGAATTATTTTTACCCCGATCTGCCCAAAGGCTATCAGATCTCCCAATATGAGCTGCCCTTGGCGGAGCACGGGTATGTGGATATCGAGGTGGAGGGGGTTAAGAAACGCATCGGTCTGACTCGCATCCACATGGAAGAGGACGCAGGGAAACTCATCCACGATGAGGTGTTGCCGGTGAGTTATGTGGACCTCAACCGGACCGGCGTCCCCCTGCTGGAGATCGTCAGTGAACCGGACCTCCGTACCCCTGAAGAGGCTGCGGCCTATCTCAAAGTGCTGCGCAACATCCTCTTGTATTTGGAAATCTGCGACGGCAATATGGAAGAGGGGTCCTTGCGGTGTGATGCCAATGTCTCACTGCGGCCGGTGGGTAGCACTACCTTGGGAGTCAAGACCGAATTAAAAAATATGAACTCCTTCCGCAATGTGCAGCGGGCCTTGGAGTATGAAATCCGGCGGCAGCGCAGCCTCCTGGATGCAGGGGAGGCCATCATCCAGGAAACCCGCCTATGGGATGCCAACAAGAACCGGACCTTCTCCATGCGGGGCAAGGAGGAAGCCCACGACTACCGCTATTTCCCTGACCCGGACCTGGTACCGTTAGTCATTTCCCCGGAATGGATCGAGGCGGTGCGGGCTACCCTGCCAGAGCTGCCCGACGCCAAGAAGGCCCGCTTCATGGATCAATACGACCTGCCGGAGTATGATGCCGGCGTCCTGACTGCGGAAAAGGCCCTGGCCGATTATTTTGAAGAGTGCGTCCGCCATTTCCCCCAGGCCAAAAAAGTGAGCAACTGGATCATGTCGGAGCTCATGCGGGAATTGAAAAAAGAGGAAGCGGGCATCGAAACCTGCCGGGTCACGCCGCCGGCCTTGGCCCGCCTCCTGGCCCGGGTGGAAGAGGGCAGCATCAGCGGCAAGATCGCCAAGAGCGTTTTTCAGGATATGATTGCCACCGGCCAGGACCCCGACGCCATCATTCAGGCTAGGGGTTTAAGCCAGATCAGCGATCGCAGCTCCCTGGAGACCGTGGCCCGAGAGATCCTGGCCGCTCATCCCAAAGAAGTGGCCGATTATAAAGGCGGCAAGACCAAGATCATGGGCTTCTTTGTGGGCGAGATCATGAAGAAGACCAAAGGACAGGCCAATCCCAAGGTGGTCAACCAGCTCTTGGCCCGCCTGCTGCAAGAGTAGGCCATGTCCCGAGGCCAACTCTTTCACACCGCAGATAGCAATAATATTGAGGGTGGCCCAGGACCGACCGCGGAGGGAGCCCCAGCCCAACCATTCGGGCTCATCAATTAAAAACTTGTCAATTGTTCGCCGGACTACTATGATGAGAATATGGTTAGAGAGTATGGCAACGGCAGCCTCAACAAAAGGATGGAACCATGAGCCAGATCATTTTAGTCCGGCATGGGCAGACGCCTTGGAATAAAGACAAGATCTTCCGCGGCTCCAAGGATATCCCTTTGAATGACCAGGGTCGGGAGGAAGCTCGCTTAGCGGGGAAATGGCTGAAAGACGAAACCATCCATGCCGCCTATACCTCCCCCCTGTCCCGCTCACGGGATACCGCCGAGGCCATTGCTCAGCACCATGGCCTTCAGGTGCTTGACCTTCCTGGCCTCAGTGACCTCTGTTACGGCGATTGGGAAGGACTTCCGTTGACTGAAGTCAAGGTAAAATACGCCGACCTATACCGGCAATGGGAGTCCACGCCCCACATGGTCCGCTTCCCCGGCGGCGAGACCTTAGCCGAGCTCCGGGCCCGAGCCTGGCCCGCGGTCATGACCGTCGTGGCCCACCACCCCGGCCAGACGGTGCTCCTGGCCGCGCACCGGGCCGTCAATAAGGTGCTCATTGCCGCCTTCATCGGCTTGGATGACTCCCACTTCTGGCGTATCGGCCAGGACACTACCGCCATCAACCGTTTCGTCTGGACCGGCACCACCTGGCAGATCATGGCCCTCAATGACACCGCCCACCTTAAGGGGATGAGCCGAGGGGCCTATGTAGATTTTTAAGTCAAGTGCGGTCCGGTCAAGGGGGTGGCAGAGGCTGCCAGGCCGGCGCTACCCCCTCTTCCTTTATAGATGCCCCTGGACAGCGGGGAGAGTAATGCCCCGGTGAACCTCAATCTTTGCGTTGATCCTCTAGCTTTTCTCTTTTCCCTGTTCCCTCTTTTATGGTAGTATTCCCACGTTAGCAGCTTTGCCCTCCCTCAGGGGGCAGGCCAGCACGCTTGGCGCCACGAGGTGAAATCCGGCCGTGCTTGCACGCATTTTCCCCACCCTCATTCTGCTCTCTTGCCTTTTCGTTGGGTCGGCTGCGGCAGCCGAGGTCCAGCTCTTGCCGATTGAGGTCACGGAGGGTGGATCTTGGACGCTGAAAGCCGATGCCATTGTCTATCATACGGCGACGCAAACCTACGAAGCATCCGGGCGAGTGGAGATTAAGCAAGAAAATCGCAGACTGACCGCTGATTATGTCAAAATCCATGTGCCCACAAAGATTGCTGAACTGCAAGGCAAGGCCGTCATGGTCCTGGGGGAGGATATCCTCACCGGCGCCTCCGGCCATTTTAATCTGGTAACTCGCTGTGGCGAGCTCACCGAGGCGCGCATCTTCCTGAAGCGGAATCACTTCCGCATCGACAGCGCCCTGATCCGGAAGACCGGCGAAGACACATTCGTGGCAGAAAAAAGCGTGGTGACCACCTGCGATGCTGATGTCCCAGCCTGGAGTTTTTACTGTCGAGAGCTAGCCGTCAAGGTCGACGGTTATGCCGTCAGCAAGGGCACGACCCTGCGGCTCCGCAATCTCCCCGTGGCGTATCTCCCGGCCGCAGTGCTGCCGGTGAAAACCTCCCGCCAGACCGGTTTCCTGATGCCTTGGTATAGTCAACATCAGCAAGCCGGGACGGTGGTAGAGTTGCCCTTCTATTGGGCCATCAACAACCATATGGACGCGACCTTCTATCAGATGGTGGCGCAACGCCGGGGCTATCAGCAGGGCGTGGAATACCGCTACGCCTGGGATAAAGATTCCGGCGGCACCGGGCGCTTTTCCTATATCTCGGACCATAAAAGTTCCGCCCCCACCCCACGGCGCTATTGGGGGGTCTTCATGCTCAATCAGAACCTCCCCGGAGACTGGAGAGCCCGGGGGGTCTTGGATATCCCCAGCGACAGCCAGTATCTGTATGATTATAACTTCGGCTATCAAGGGCTAGACCGGCTCAGCCGGTTTCTGGGAGATGATTACGGCCGGAATCTGGAACAGTTTGATGTTGATACCCGGGTCTCGGCCTTGATTGTGCAGCGGCCGTTCTCCCTGGGGAGCTTTAATCTGGCCACCAACTACTATCGCCCCCTGGCACCCGCCGTGCCCCGGACTCGCCATAAGTTGCCCACCATGCAGGCAACCACCCTGCTTGTGCCCTTGGGCCGCGACCTTCCTTTTTACTTTCTGATGAATACTGCGTATACCCATTATTTTCAGAATACCGGCGTCACGGGACAGCGCCTGGATATACAGCCGAGACTCGGTTTGCAGACCCGTCTCCTGGATTTTTTGGAGGTAACTGGCGAAGGGGGATGGCAGGGCACTGGTTATCGGGTACAGCGGACCCAGGTAGGCGAAGAACTACATACGTATGAAGGGCGGTCCCTCCCTCATGCTCGGGCCAGTCTCAGCATCCCGTTGTATCGGGATTGGGGGCGGCAGGGCAACTCCACCGAGTTTGTGCGCCACTTTTTTACCCCCAAGGTGACTTATACCCATATCGGCAACTTTGACGTCAACCGCATCCCCAAATTCGATCCCTTTGATTACGGCTGGCAGACCCGGGTCACCAAAAATTATCCCATCTTCGAGGGCATGGAGCCCATCGGCGGGGTGAACGCAGTGACCTACAGCCTCAACAACCATTTTGTTCGTCGGTCTGCTACACCCGCTGGCCAGCCCGCCATTCGGGAAGTTTTCTGGAGCCGAATCACCCAAAGCGTCTTTTTCAACTCCTCCAGTTATGGGTTGGATACCCTGCCGCAACCGCATCATCGCTTCTCGGATATTTTTGTGGAGACTATCGGTTATCCTCTCGAGCAACTGGGGCTAGGGATTAATGGCGGCGTTTCCCCCTACAATGAGGGTTTCAGCCGCATCGATCTACGTCTGGTGCTGCGAGATCTGGCAAGCCGCAATTTTCTTAATATTGATTATATCTATTTCAAAAACTACGCCAATCAGATCAATTC
>CAZARS010000003.1:52277-61401 GCA_964487625.1 uncultured Desulfobacca sp. | reverse complement strand
ATTTATTATTTAAAATAATATTAGGCATGAAAATTGCAGATTTTTTAATTAGTTTCCATCCGGAAAGTCCGCAGCTTTCTTTCCCGATATGCGGGAGAGAGTATGGGTGAAGAAAATAATTAATAATTCCATATTCTTGTTTCTTTGCCACCTTTGGCTTGGGGACGTTCTTTTGGCAGCTCCGCCAATTTCCGGATGAACACCAATTAACCATGGTAGCAAAGGAGGTAAGGCTAAGACTCGAGGAAAAGTTCACTAAGAGGCGATCTCAGCTTCCTAAAAGGGGCAACATGAATGAGTTGCTCAAGAAAAGAAGACTTTGTCAACAAAGGAGGAAAGGCGAATGCGCAAAGGGGTTATCTGGTTATTGGTGACGGTCCTGGTTTTTAGCCTGGTCGGCCTGGCCCAGGCCGCCTCCGAGCAGGCCAAACAGGACGCCATTAAAAATGGCCTGCAGTGGTTAGCTGGACAGCAACAGGCTGGCGGCTATTGGAACTACGGCGGCAACGAACGGGCTTCCACCGCCGCGGCCTTGCTGGCCTTCACCGAGCAGTATTCCAAGCCCGGCGGTTGGTTCGGCAATGACTACAAACCAGTGGTTGACAATGCCGCCAAGTGGCTCCTGGGCCAGACGAAAAACTTCACCTACCCCGGTCCCAACTGGTGGAGCTTTACCGGCCAGGGGTATGGCTTTGAATGGTACGGGGGCGACCGCAACCGGTCTACCTATGAATCCGGCCTCACCATCCCGGCGTTGGCCAAATACGCCACGCTCCCCTGGGTGGGCATAAACACCGTCGTGCCCGCCACTGGAGTGGGTTATGTGGATGGCAAGACCTATGCCCAGGTTATCAATCTGGGGCTGGATTCCTTCCTTTGGGGGCAACGCGGACCTGGCAACAATTATTATGGCGGCTGGCGCTACCATCCCCAGTGGACTTCTGCCGACAATTCCACGGCGCAATGGCCCGCTGTGGCCCTGCTTTATGGCCAGGCCCTGACCGGTTACTCTATCCCCACCAAGACCAAAACCGCCCTGCAGGCCTGGATCAATTACATTCAGAATACCAACGGCGGCTCGGGCTACGACAGCCCGACTTATTTGGTGAACGAGGCTAAAACTGGCGGCCTGCTCATCGAGATGGCCGTGGCGGGCGGCGGCGGCAATAAGACCAATGCTTTAGCATATCTTAACACAAATTGGAAAAACACTAACAACAGCACCTGGGACGGCAATTTCGGCCACCCCTATGCCATGTGGTCCATTTATAAAGGCCTGGAAGTCGCCATCGGCCTGGACAATGAGACCGTCATCACCAACCTCCACCCCAACCCAGGAGATATCAATAACCCCAACCACGGCTGGAACTGGTGGGAGGATTACTGTGATTGGCTGGTGAAAAACCAAAACGCCGATGGCTCTTGGACCGGCTACAGTTACTGGTATGGCCCCCTGGCCACGGCCTGGAATATCAACATTCTGAATGCAACCCAGGTACCGGGTCCGGTGGTGCCGCTTCCCGGCGGCGTGCTGCTCCTGAGCTCCGGCCTCCTGAGCCTCCTGCGCCTCCGGAAAAAAATGCGTCAGTAAACTGAGTTTGCCATTCCCATTTAGCAAAGGGCGCTGCAGCGCCCTTTTTCATACCCAGTTAGTATTCATCCAGAAACTAGCAGAATTTGGGATGAGGTTGTATTCAAGTAAATGGCGGTCAACAACTATAATCTTAAATTAATTATTATTTTCCTAACCCCAAACCTCGCGGCGTAGAGGGGGAAGGGAGCTGAGGACTTTCCGGGTGAAGACCGGTTAGCCTACAGCCTCAAAACGAGCTCCACACCACCTGCCCCGTTTCCCGGGTATCATAGCCTCCCAGGTTCTGGACAATCTCCTGGAATTCGGCCGAGCGGATGATGGCCAGGACCCGGGTCCAGCGCTCCTCCGCCAGCGTCGTGGCCGGCACCACCAAGTCATAGCGTTCCTCCACCACCGGGATGAAGTCCAGACCCAGGGCCTGGGCCGCGGCCAGGATACCCAGGCCCGTGTCCGCCGCGCCAGAGAGGACATTTACCGCCACCGCCATGTGGGTATACTCCTCCTGGTCATAGCCCTGGATGGCGTCGGAGGAGATCTGTAATTGGGCCAACTGGTGGTCCAGGAGGATGCGGGTGCCTGAGCCCCGCTGGCGGTTGGTGAAACGCACGTCCGGCCGGGTCAGGTCCTGGAATCCCCTGATCTGCTTGGGATTGCCGGGCAGGACCATGAGCCCCTGTTGCCGCCATACCAGGTTGATGAGCTGCAGGGGGACCTCTGGCAGGAGACGCTGCAGGTACGGCACGTTATAGCTATTGGTAGCCGGGTCAAAGAGGTGGCTGCCCGCCAGGTGGGCCCGCCGGTTTTTTATGGCCATCAGGCCGCCGGTGCTGCCCACGTGGGCCGAGGCCAGGCGCAGGTCCGGCTGGTGCCGGCGCAGGAGGGTGGCCAGAATGTCCAGGGTGTTGTCGTGGCTGCCGATGACCACCAAGGTGCGCTCCACCTCTGCCGGCGGGATGAGCAATTCTGTGGCCACTTCCTGGCCGGCGGCGATGCCCTCGCTTTCGGCCGGGAGGCGAATGATGCCGTCGGCCCGCACCAGCGAAGTGATGGTCCCCGCCCCCCGAGGCAGCGGCGTGGCCATGACCTGGTCTCCCACCTTCCCCAAGGTCACCCGGATGAATTCCGTCAACCCGGCTTTGGAAGGGAGATGCTGGGCCACCTGGGCCAGCAGGGTCGGACGCTGGGAAGGCCGCCGCCCCAACAGCCCGGCCAAAAGGGGCGCGGCGAACTCCTCAAAGGCCAGGACCGCGGAGACCGGGTAGCCGGGATTGCCCATGACCGGCTTTCCCTGGATGACCCCCAACACCGTGGGTTTCCCGGGCATCATGGCCACCCCATGGACCAACACCTCTCCCAATTCGGCCATGACGTTGGCGGTATGGTCGGCGGTCCCGGCTGAGGAACCAGCATTGATAATGACCATATCATTGGCCGCCAGGGCCTGCTGGACAGCCGCTTTAATGGCCTCATAGTCATCGGGCACAGGAGGATAGATCCGGGGGAGGGCTCCCACCTGTTCCACCAGGGCTCCCAGGATCACGGAATTAAACTCGATGATGCGGCCGGCCGGCGGCGCCCCGGCTTCCAGCTCCGCCAAGGTGAGGAGTTCATCACCGCTGGGAATGATGGCCACCTGGGGCCGGCGCCGCACCAGCACCCGGGTCACCCCGGCGGCCAAGAGGGCCCCCAGGGCATAGGGGGTAATCTCGGTGCGCTCCGGCAGCACCATCTCCTGGGCCACCAGATCCTCCCCGACTTTGCGCACATGCTGCCAGGGATAGACCGCGGCCTCGATCTGGATGTGCCCTTCGTCCACGGGCTGGACGTTCTCCACCATGATCACGGCATTAGTACCCGCCGGGAGGGGTTGGCCGGTGTTCACCGGCCAGACCTCCTTGCCAACGGCCAGGCGTTTGGGCCGGTCCGGCTTGGCCCCGAAGGTTACCGCTGCCGCCACGGCATAGCCGTCCATGGCCGCGGCATGGTAGTGGGGGGACGACAACCGGGCCAACACCGGCGCCGCCGTCACCCGGCCCAGGGCCTGGGTGGTGGGAATCTCCTCCGGGGGCAGGTGGTGGTCCAGATCAAAGCGGGACAGGAACAGGTCCCGGGCCGCAGTGAGCGTCTGCATTTTGAGGTAAATATGACGTTTCATGGAAGGAACTGGTTTTCATCCGGAAACTAACAGAATTAGCATGAATTTACAATGGAGCAACCGGCGATGCAAAAATGAAATTTTACATTAAGGATATTACTTCCCTCACCCAACCCTCTCCTCACTTTGCGGGGAGAGGGAGGGGAGAACTTCTCGGATGGATACTATTTGGCTGACAATTCAAAAAAGAGTTTGTCTGGCTCCAGGCTTGCAACTCACGCTTCCGACCCTGCGCTGACGCGCCGAGCTCTGAGGTGAGGCTCCTGCCGGAAACAGCTGTTAGGCCGACGGGCTTGCCGCTCAATCTGCAGAGATCGCCTGGATAATTAAAGGAAAAAATTACTTCCTGCCCCTCCCGTTAACTCTCTCCCGGCGCGGCGGGAAGAAGGCTCAGGGATGAGGGAAATAAAGGAGCGGAACGTTTTTGAGATGGGCGAAGGCTGCTGGCCAACTTCCCTACATTATTGATTTCTCTAGTCGCTGACCGGGGGGCAAGCAAAACGGCGGCTGCCGCGGCCAGGAGCCACGGCGAACCGCCGTTCTGGTTGGCAACCGACAGCTTAAAAATGATAGCTCAAGCCGATAATAGCCTGATGTCGGGTAAAGTCAAAGACAGCTTTATGGGCTGTCATGCCAGTGTTGGCGAAGAAAAGCTGCTGGGATTCCAGCTCCACCTGCCATTGCTGGCTGAATTTATAGGCCACGAACATGCCGACATTGCGGGAAAACATATAGCGGACCCCGGCTTCCACTTCGAGGGAAAAGTTCTTGGCAGAATCGGCATCAGCATACACGACCACCAAGCCCGGCCCCAAGCCGATATAGGGTTGAAGGTGGCCAAAGGGAACTTCCGGCGAAGGCAGGAAACCATAGCGGCCAACCAGATGGAAGGCCATGGTCCAGACCAGCAGGGTCTGGCCGTTGACCCGGCCAACGGTGGTCCCCAGCAGGGCAGGATTTAAACGCACAGTCTGCGCGGGCTGTTTCTGGTTGCCGATGCTGCCTTCGGCTTCAATGCCGAAGTACGGGACACTCTCGAGGAAATACCCCAACTTGATGCCGCCGGTAACGCCGGGGTCGATCTTCATGCTATCGGCCTCGACATTGAACCGCCCCCGGTAGTCCCAGGAAGTGTCTTGGATGAAGGAACCGCCGAAGAAAGCGCCCACATAAAACTCCCCAGGGCCCCGATACCCCAGACTGCCCTTGGTGCCAGGAGGCTGAGCATAGCGGTTTTTGTAGTATAAATAACCGGCCGCTGCTGTACCCAAGACAGAAGCAATGGGCACGGCCGTGACCACCAAGGTATCACCGCTGTTGGCCCTGGCCGGTTTGGTAACCGCCAATGACCAGGCTAGGCAGGCTGCGATGACACCAAGGGCCAGCCACCGTTTTCTCCAGGCTGTGAACATGGCAGTCCTCCTGACAAAAGATTTACCAGCAGGCTGTTGTTTGCCGTTCGAGATGGCACATCCCTCCAGCCGAGCCTGGATGTGCAGTCCCCCAGCAGACCACTGGTCTGAGTAAAAAATAGCAAAACTTGCTCAGCATGATTTATCTGTCCTTACCACAGGGGAAATTCCCCTGTCAAGAGAAATTCCAGATTCTCCTTGACAGCGGTCTCCAGATATCAGAGATTTACCTATGAATCCGTTCTCTGGGTTGTATCAGCCAAGCCGACATCAAGAGATAAGGTTGAGCATTCATGAAATTAAGTGTGGTCATACCGGTTTATAACGAAGAGAAGACATTGGCCGAGATCATCCGGCGGGTGCAAGCCACGCCCTATGACAAGGAGCTCATCGTGGTGGACGATGCCTCCACCGATGGCTCCCGCCAGATTCTTCAGCAGTTGGCCCAGCAATATGATAATATCCGGCCCTTTTTCCATGAGCGCAATCAGGGCAAGGGAGCGGCGTTGCGGACAGGTTTTCAGCATGTTACCGGAGATGTGGTCATCATCCAGGACGCCGACTTGGAGTACAACCCCATTGATTATCCGGAGCTGCTCAAACCCATTGAACGGGGCGTCGCTGATGTGGTGTATGGCAGCCGCCTTATCGGTGCCGCGCCCCATCGGGTTCTCTTTTTCTGGCACTATGTGGGCAATAAAGTCGTAACTACGCTGTCCAACATGTTCACCAACCTGAACCTCACCGATATGGAAACCTGCTACAAGGTTTTCAAGGCCGAGATTATAAAAGATATCAAGATCAAGTCCAATCGTTTCGGGGTAGAACCGGAGCTGACAGCCAAAATCGCCAAAAAACGGGTGCGGGTCTACGAAGTGCCTATCTCCTATGATGGCCGGGATTACAGTGAGGGCAAGAAAATCACCTGGCGAGATGGTATCGCGGCCGTTTACTACATCCTGCGGTTTCGGTTCTGCGATTAGTCTCCAGCCTCAAAAATACGCTGGCGAACTAATGCCACTAGATATCCGCCCTGGAACCAGGAGAACTTGCTATTGATCACCCCCAAAACGCTGGTAATTTATTTATAACATGAGAGAATACTTGATTATTCTCCTTACCCCAACCCTCTCCCGGCATAGCGGGGAGAGGGAGCTGAGGACTTTCCGGAGGGGAACTAACACATTTAACCATCAGAAAGGTGTCTGCCCATGAGTCTTGCCGCCATGATGCAACAGATGGCCCAGGAGGCCAAAGCGGCCGCCCGTCAGGTGGCGGTGTTGTCCAGTACTGTGAAAAATCAGGCCCTGGCAGCCATGGCCCAAAGCCTCGCTGCGCAGCGTGGTCTGATTCAGGCCGAAAATCAGAAGGATGTGGCTGCCGCCCAGCAGCAGGGCTATCCCGCCGCTTTCATTGATCGCTTGACCCTGTCGGATAAGGTCATTAATGCCATGATCCAGGGTCTGGAGGACGTCATCAAGCTGCCGGACCCGGTGGGCGCGGTGACCTCCATGTGGCGGCGCCCCAACGGTCTGCTCGTGGGTCGGCAGCGCATTCCCTTGGGGGTCATCGGTTTTATTTATGAGTCCCGGCCCAATGTCACGGTGGATGCCGCGGCCCTCTGCCTGAAGAGCGGCAATGCCGTCATCCTCAAGGGGGGGAAAGAAGCCATTCACTCCAATCTGGTGTTGAGCCGTTTAATGAGCGAGGCCTTGGCCAGCGCCGGGGTGCCGGCCGCGGCGGTGCAGGTGGTCCCCACCACCGAGCGGGAGGCCGTCGTGGAACTCCTGAAATTGGATGACTATTTAGATATAATCATCCCCCGAGGAGGAGAGGGTCTCATCCGTTTCGTAGCCGAAAATTCCCGCATCCCGGTCTTAAAGCACTACAAGGGGGTCTGTCACATCTTTGTGGATGAGGATGCAGACTTGGATATGGCTGAAACCGTCTGTTTCAATGCCAAGGTGCAGCGCCCAGGGGTCTGTAATGCCATGGAAACCCTGCTCATTCACGAAGCCGTGGCTCCGGCTTTTGTCCCCCGGATGTTTGCCCGGTTCCGGGACGCCGGGGTGGAATTGCGGGGCTGCCCCAAGACTGTGGCCCTGGACCCTCAGGTCAAACCAGCAGTACCCGAAGATTGGGGTTATGAATTCCTTGACCTCATTCTAGCCGTCAAGATCGTCCCAGACATGGAGGCGGCCCTGGACCATATTGCTCGATATGGCTCTTACCATACCGAGGCCATCATTACCCAGAATTATCAGCGGGCCCAACGGTTCCTCAATGAGGTGGATTCCTCGGTGGTATTGGTAAATGCCTCCACCCGCTTCAACGACGGCGGGGAGCTGGGCCTCGGTGCCGAAATCGGCATTAATACTTCGAAATTACATGCCTTTGGCCCCATGGGGTTGGAGGAACTCACCACTACGAAATTCATCGTCTACGGCTCCGGTCAGATCCGGGGCTAATGGCTGGCCGTGCGTCTGGGACTCTTTGGCGGCACCTTTAATCCCATTCATCTGGGCCACCTCCGGGCTGCGGAGGAGGTGAGCGAGGCCCTGAAGTTGGACCGCCTCTTGTTCATCCCGGCCGCCCGGCCGCCCCACAAAAACGCCACGGCCGTGACGTCTTTTGCCGTCCGTCTGGAGATGGTCCGCCTGGCCGTGGCGGACCACCCTTTTCTTGCCGTCTCCGATCTGGAAAATCAGCGACCGGAGAAATCCTATTCCATTGATACCTTGCGGTGGTTTCGCCGGGAGTATGGCGCCAGCGCCGCCCTCTTCTTTATCGTCGGCCTGGATGCCATGTTGGAGATTGAGACCTGGCGTCAGTATGGCGATCTTTTCACCCTGTCCCATTTCGTCGTCTTGGATCGCCCGGGCTATGCGGTGGAAGATTTGCACCATATCCTAAAAGAAAAATTGGGGTGTCAACCCACCGCCCAGGCCGGCGAGTTCGTGCACCCCGCCGGCCAGCGGGTTTATTTCCTGCCTATTACTCGGCTGGATATCTCTTCCACCCAGATCCGGCGCTTGGCGGCCCAGGGCCGATCGCTGCGCTACCTCTTGCCGGAGCCGGTGCGGCGATATATAATGAAACATAAGCTTTATCATTAGTGTCCGGCAGGCTTTTGGCAGAGCTTAAAAAAAGACGCCAAAAAACACCAATGGCTTTTTTTCTCTGGTCATCCTGAAGTTGCGCAGGTTTTGAGATTCTGCAGGCGCTTCACTCCTTCAGAATGACAAAATGACACCAAGGTAAGAGAGACGAAAGTGCCTTTCATCCTGGGCGAAAACGCTGCCGGACATAGATGAATCTTTATACCCGAGGAGACGATCTACGCTTAGGCAACAACCGACCATGGAGGCTTCCGCCAAAGTTGACCTGTGCGTTCGCACCTTGTTGGCCAAAAAGGCCCAGGATATCGTGGTGCTGGATGTGCGGGAGCTAACTTCCATTGCCGATTTCTTTATTATCTGTTCCGGCGCGTCCCATCGGCAGGTCCAGGCCCTGGCCGGGTATCTGGAAGAGGCTCTGAAAAACCAAGGGGTGCGTCCCCTCGGGGTGGAGGGCTCATTGGAAGCCCGCTGGATCCTCTTGGATTATGCCGACGTAATTGTGCATATTTTTTACCAACCCTGGCGGGAGTTTTACGACCTCGAGGGCCTTTGGCTGGAAGCGCCCCGGGAATTTCCCTCGGCCCTGGAAGCGCGTCCGTCCTGAGGAAGGTTTCAGGCAAGGGAGACGTTCCATGTTCAGGTCCATTCGTGCCCGCGGGTTGGCCATACCGCTGAGCCTCATATTATGCACGATCTTGGCGTGCCCGCCTGCGGCGTGGGGGTTTTTCGGCTCCCTAACCATTGAAAAAGAAAAGGAGTTGGGCGAAGAATTTTGCCTTCTCCTCCAGCAATACTATCCCATCGTCCGCGACCCCTACCTCACGGCTTATATCAACGCCGTGGG
>CAZARS010000003.1:30284-52267 GCA_964487625.1 uncultured Desulfobacca sp. | reverse complement strand
AATCTGGTCAAACACTTAGGCCCCCAGCCCTTCCAATACCGGTTTTTCATTCTGGAGGATCCCTCCCTCAACGCCTTTGCGGTGCCGGGGGGGTATATTTTTGTCAACACCGGAATCATCCGCCTCATGGACCGGGAGGACGAGCTGGCCAGCGTTTTGGCCCATGAGATTTCCCATGTGCATCAACGCCACATGGCCAAGCGCATGGAAAAGGCCAAATTTACCACGATTTCCACTCTTTTGGGAGCGTTAGCGGCAGTCTTGTTGGGGGGCACTCTTGCCGCACCTATCCTCATGGGAGCGGCCGCCGGGGCGGAAACCGCCATGCTGGCCTACAGTCGGGAGGACGAAAAAGAAGCCGACACCCTCGGATTCAAATGGCTCACCTCGGCCCAGTATGACCCCCATTATATGATCACCGTCTTCCGCAAGATGGACCGGCAGCGCTGGTTCGAACCAAGCAACATTCCGGTGTATTTAAAGACCCACCCGGAAATGTCAACTCGCATCGTGGACTTATCTCACTTGTTGGAGAGCCATCAGATTCCTCCCCGGCAGGCCGCTCCCCCGACCCCGGCCTTTGTCTATTTCAAACAGCGTCTGGAGGCCCTCTATGGTAGCCCCCACCGTATGAAACGGGAATTGCTCATCCGCTTGTCCCAGGAACCAGCGAACGTGCCGCTACGCTATACCTTGGCCCTGGTTTACAAACGTTTGGGGGACCGGTCCGCAGCCCTCCAGGCCTTTCAACAAGCCTTGGCCCAAGAGCCCAACAACGATATGATTAAACGGGATTTGGCCATTTTTTATTATGAGAGCAACAGGATTCAGGAGGCCCAGTCGCTGTTCCAGGAGATTCTGCGGCGGCAACCCAAGGATGAGGTTTCCCTCTATTATATGGGGCTTATTCTCCAAGATCGACGCCAATTAGACGAAGCCCTGGGGATCTTCGAAAAGCTTCAGGTCTTGAACCCCGGGTTCACTGAAGTGTATTATAGTTTGGGTACGCTTTATGGTCAGAAACAGAACCTGGGCCTGGCCCATTATTATTTGGGCCGCCACTGCCGGTTGGCCAAGGACCTGCCCACCGCCCTCTTCCATTTCCGCAAGGCCTTGGAAAACCTCAGCCCCGGCGATCGAAAATATCTCGAGGCCAGCGCAGAGTTGGCCCGCTTGGAACGGCTGAAGGTCAAAGTGCGATAAAAAGAGGCGAAGTTGGGGGGGTGCCGCGGGGCAAAAAAGGAAAGGGGAAAGAGAAGACCTGGCATTAATGTTGCGTTGGGGCGCGAGGTGTGGTTATGCCGATTTATGAATATCAATGTGGGGCCTGTCGGGCAATTTCAGCCTTCCTGATCCTAAACCGGGATGAACCTTTTACCCCGGTCTGTAAACGGTGCGGCAGTCAGGATCTCTCCCGGGTGCTTTCCCGGGTCAACGTTCGGCTGTCGGAGGAAACTCGGCTAGACCGTTTGGCCGATCCCAACCGCCTCGGTGGTCTGGACGAAAACGATCCTAAGAGCATGGCTCGCTTCATGCGGGAAATGGCTGCTGCCACCGGGGAGGACTTGGGGGCCGAAGAGATCGACCAGATCATGGAAGAAGCCGCCACCGCCGGGGCTGACGAGGGTGAGGGTGATGCCGCCCTCGATGATCTCTGATTAGTGAAACAAATAAAAGTGCTGACCATGAGTGGCACCTGAAAGGCGACAGTCTCTCTGGCCCAAAGTAAACCGTAACCCTGTAAGGGAGCAAGACGCTCTTCTGCTCCAATTTGGTCTTGCAATGACCTTCACCCCGTGCTTTTCAGGCCTCTGCCATGCAATCTATGGATCTCACCAGCCCTATCCCCATCCTCATCACGGTCATCTTGGGCCTGTTGATTCTGCTGGCCAGCGGGTGCTATTATTATCTCAGTCGGTTAGCAGAGAAAGTGAAACAAGGACAGAAGCGCCTCCTGGCCTTGGCCACCATTGATGATCTAACGCATCTTTATAACCGCCGCTATTTCTTCCATCGTTTTCATCAGGAGTTTGAGCGGGCTAAGCGTTACCAGCGGCCGCTCAGTTGCCTGATCCTGGATATCGACCATTTTAAAAGAGTAAATGACACATATGGCCACTTCGCCGGGGACCAAGTGCTGCAAGAGATCGCCTGGATTCTTCAGACCCAGTGTCGCCGCAGTGACTTGGTGGGTCGGTATGGGGGGGAGGAAATGATTATCCTGTTGCCCGAGACCGATGCGACCGGCGCCGTGGCCATTGCCGAACGGATCCGGGAGCTCATTAAAAATCATACGGTCAGGAACGGCCAGGGTCAGGCCATCCGGGTCACGGTCAGCGTCGGCGTCGCTCATTTCTCTGGGACGGATCTACAGGCTCTCCCGACCCCCGATGTCATCGTGCAACGTGCGGACGATGCCCTCTTGCAGGCTAAACGGCGGGGACGCAATCGGACAGTCCTGTTTGAAGCAGCAACACCATGGCAGGAAGCAGATCTTGCCTCTGGTGCCGCCCCCTAATCCTTGGCTTCTGGCCGCGGCAGTGGTATAGTGAAACAGTAAAGGCACTTGAAGGTGCCGGCCGAGATGCATAATCATGCTGCAGCCCCTGAAAAAACGGGAGACCCCCCAGAGTTTGGAACTCACTTTGGTCATGTATGTGGACCAGGTCAGTCTGGTGTTAAACAAAGAACGGTGCCTGAAGTGCGAAATCTGTTCTTCCGTCTGCCCCCGCCAGGCGGTCAGCATCCTGGCCGACGAAACCACTCTGGATATCACCATTGATCCGCGACGGTGCGTCCTTTGTGAAGTCTGCGCCCATTTCTGCCCCACCGGCGCCATCAGCCTCCTATACAACGGTCGCCCGAAAACCATTTTAACGACTAATCGGGGTGTTGCGCCTTTTTATCCAGCAATTACACTGGATGCGGAAAAATGCCCCGAGCCCTGTCCGCCTTTACCGGAAGGCGAACTGCATTGGTGCCGCATTGAGCGCCGCCTGGTGGCCAACACCTTAGCCGATTGCCCGAAATCCTGCCGCCTCTGCCTCACTGCCTGCCCTCGCCAGGTCGTGCAGCTGGCGGCCGATGGCAGCCATGTCTTCCCTGATCCGACGGCCTGCCTCCGTTGTCAGCAATGCCTCCTGGTCTGCCGCACCCAGGCAATCCAGGTTGTGCCCAAGTTCAGAGGCCGGGTGCAGATCAATGCCGCCCTCTGCCCCCCTGACTGCACCCTGTGCCTCGACCTCTGCCCGGTGCACCTCATTGTCCGGGAAGGCCACCAAGTCTATCTCAAAACGCCCACCTGCAGCCTCTGCGGCGTCTGTCGCAATATCTGTCCCGAGGGCGCCATTACCATTATCCGGGAAGAAGTGGTAGCCGCCCCTGGAGAATACTCCCATGTTTGGGAGACCGCGGTGGCTAACTTAACGGGCGCTTAGGGGGCCCTGCCAGAGATGGTTATGACCCGTTCAGAACCGACAACCAGCAACCGGAAAACCAAACCCCGTCTTCTCCATGTCTGAACCTCTTCGCCTCGGCCTGTATATCTGCCACTGTGGTTTAAACATTGCCGGTGTATTGCGCGTCGGTTCCTTAGCTGCGCAGTGCCAACACTTGCCAGGGGTAGAGGTCTGCCGCCATCAGATGTATAGCTGTTCTGAAGCCGGCCAGAAAGAAATCCTCGAGGATATTGCGGCCAATCGCCTGAATCGCCTTGTGGTGGCGGCCTGTTCCCCCAAGATGCACGAGGTGACTTTCAGGCGGCTGCTGGCTGCCGCCGGGTTGAACCCGTATTTCTTGGAGATCGTCAACATCCGGGAGCAATGTTCCTGGGTCCATACGGCCGAGGCCAAAGCCCTGGACCTGATCCACATGGGGATTGCCAAGGTCCTCTTGGCTCAGCCTCTAGCAGACCGCCAGGTGCCGGTGACCAAACGGGCGCTGGTCATCGGCGGCGGCCCAGCCGGGCTGCGGGCCGCCCTGGACATCGCTGAGGCCGGGCACGAGGTCATCCTGGTGGAGAAACAGCCAATCCTGGGTGGCTGGGCCAATTACCTGCACCGCACTTTCCCCCGGGGCCAGAAAGCCTTTACTCTCATCAACCCCCTCATGGCGGCTGTCAGCCTCCATCCTCGCATCACCGTCTTGGTCCACAGCGAAGTGACCGCAGTCAATGGTCATGTGGGGAGTTATCGAGTGGAGGTGACCCAACAAGCCAGGGTGATCAGCGAGGCCTGCAACGCCTGCGGGCTCTGCCAAAACGTCTGTCCGGAGGTCACCGAGGGCCGCGCCGCCATCTACCTCCCTGCGGAGCGGGCTTTCCCCGGTCGTTTCGTCCTTGATCTGGATCGCTGCAGCCGTTGCGGGGCCTGCCTGGCGGTTTGCCCCCAGCAAGCCATTGATCTAGCTGCCCCGGTGAAGACGCAGCAGTTTGAGGTGGGCACCCTCGTGGTAGCCACCGGCTTCTCACCCTTCGACCCCACCGGTAGCCGCTACGAAGCCTGGACCGCCTTGCCCGGAGTGCTGACTTCCCTGGCGCTGGAGGCCCGGTTGGCCGCCCGGGAAGCAGGAGTGGAACAGAGTTTGTTGCCCCAGGGGGACCCTCAGGACATTGCCTTTGTTCTCTGCGTAGGCTCCCGGGAGCTGGACGGCAACCGGTACTGCTCCCGGGTCTGCTGCCCCACTGCTCTGAAACAAGCCCTGGAACTCAAACGCCGTCTGCCCCAGGCCCGGATCCGCGTCTACTACCGAGATATCCGCACCGTGCGCCGGGAATGGGAGGAATTATATACCCAGGCCCGGCAGGCCGGCATCCTCTTCCTGCGGGGGCCGGTCCGGGATATCCACCTCCAGCATGGCCGGCTCAGGATTGAGGCCGACGATGAGTTCTTTCGGGTGCCCAGCGAGGATGTGGTGGATCTGGCCGTACTCATGGTGGGGCTCACCCCCGGACAGGGCCAAGCCCTCAAGGACACCCTGAAGCTGCCCGTGGGCGAGGACGGGTTTTTCCTGGAGGCCCATCCTAAACTCCGGCCCTTGGACACCGTCCTGGACGGCGTTTTCCTGGCCGGCACTTGCCAGGGCCCTAAAGATTTGGCCGCCTCCCTGGCCCAAGCCAGCGGCGCGGCTGCGAAAGTCATGGGGCTGCTGGCCCACAATCACCTGACGCTGGATGGCATCGTCTGCGAAATCGATCCTGATAAATGCACCGGTTGCCAACGCTGCTATCGACAGTGTCCTTTCCAGGCCATCTCCTTGGTGGAACGGGATGATAAAACCATAGCCCAGGTCATCACCGCAGCGTGCAAAGGCTGTGGGGTGTGCGCCGGGGCCTGTCCGGCCGCAGCAGTTATTGCCCATGGATTCACCGATGAAATGATCCTGGCCCAGATCGATGCGGCCCTGGCCGAGACACCCCAAGATAAAATCTTGGCCTTTGCCTGCAACTGGTGTTCGTATGCCGGAGCCGATTTTGCCGGGGTCTCCCGACTCCAATACCCGCCCTCGGTCCGCCTCATCCGCACCATGTGCGCTGGCCGGGTGCACCCCAAATTCGTGGAATACGCCTTGGCCCAAGGCGCTGGCCTCGTCTTGGTGAGCGGCTGCCGCCTGCCCAGCGACTGCCATTATCTTTCTGGCAACATCCAGGCTAAGGCCCGCATGGAAAAGCTGCGGGATAAATTGGCCAAACAGGGGATCAACCCAGAGCGTCTCCAAATGGCCTGGCTGTCCGCCACTGAAGGTCGGGCCTTCCAGCAACTTATGGAAGAATTAACCGTGAAATTGGCACAAGTGCGGCAACGCGAGGAAGAAGCCAAGGGTTAGGGAGGAGCCAAAGATTCCTTAACTCCCTCTCCCCGGCTCCCAGGGAGAGGATTGGAGCGATGGGATAAATATAATTTTTCCAATAGTTATCCGAGAGACGAAATCAATCCGTTTCCCGATAGACACTAACTTTCATCTTCTGCCCACCGGGCCCGCCATCATTGTGGAGATACCCTTATGATCAGGAAAAAACTCCTGCTCTGCAACTGTCCTGATCTCCAGGTGGATCTGACCGAGGTCCTGGCCGAACTATCCCAACATGAGGTGACTGCGGAAATCCTGGCACCGTGTTGCACCCCAACGGGTTTAGCCCGGCTGCAGACCCTGCTCCGGGAGTCGCCGGCGGAGTATGTGTTGGCGGCCTGTGGGCCGGAGTTGAGTCATCGCTTTTTTCGCTTGCTGACGGAGCTGCATGTCCCCCTGGTGGACCTGTGGGCCTGGAACGATCCGGTGGTGGCTGCCAGTGAACTGGTATTGGCCGCCCTGGGAGAACCCAGCCCTCCCAGTCGGCTGCTGGGTGCGGCTCAGGCCGTCCTGGTCATCGGCGGCGGTGTCGGCGGCTGCGAAGCGGCCCTGGATCTGGCCAAAGCCGGGCTTAAAGTTCACCTGGTAGACGAATCCCTCTCCATCGGCGGCACCATGGCCCAACTAGACAAGACCTTCCCCACCTTGGACTGCTCCATCTGCATCCTCGGCCCCAAATTGGTGGAGGTAGCCGGGCATCCCAACATTGAATTATTAACCTATGCCCAGGTGGAGCAGATCAGGGGCGAGCCTGGCAACTTTCAGGTGGACATCACCCTCAAACCCCGCTATGTGGACATGAGCCGCTGCGTCGGATGCGGTAGTTGCACCGAGGTCTGCCCGGTAATCGTGCCCAGCCGCTGGAATCTGGGGCTGAAACCCCGCAAATGCATCCGCATCATCTTTGCCCAAGCCGTGCCACTGCGGGCCACCATTGAGCGGGACTATTGCATCGACTGCCGCCTCTGCGAGAAGACCTGTGGCCGGCAGGCCATTCATCTGGACGATGCCCCCCAGACCCGGCGCCTGGAGGTGGGGGCCGTGATCCTGGCCACCGGCGCCACTCCGTTTAATCCCCTCCTCAAAAGTGAGTACGGGTATGGCCGCCTGCCCCAGGTCCTGACCAATCTGGAATATGAGCGTTTGGTTTGCGCCTCCGGCCCCACCCTGGGCCGCCTGGTCACCCCCAGCGGCCAGCCCGTCCGCCGCTTGGCCTTTATCCAATGTGTGGGCTCCCGGGATAGACGCTTCTTGCCTTATTGCTCCGGTTATTGCTGCACGGCCTCCATCAAAGAGGCCATGGTGGCCCTGGAGCATGACCCGGCCATCGCGGTGACGATCTTTTATAATGATATCCGCACGGCCGGCAAAGGGTTTGAGGAGCTCTACCTCAGGGCCCGGGAAGCAGGGGTGCGTTTTGTCAAGGCCCTGCCCGGCCGGCTAGAAGAAGATGGCCAGGGGCAGGTAATAATTCACTATGATGATCTGGCCGCCGGCCGCCAGACCCTGACCGTTGACCTGGTGGTCTTGGCGGTGGGCCTGCAGGGGCCGAGAGGGCCGCTTCCCTTTCAGGACGGCCCGCCGGCCCAAGACGATCAGGGGTTTTTCCTGAGCCAGCATCCCCTCCTCCATCCTGTGGAGGCCAGCCGCCCTGGAGTCTTCCTGGTAGGCACCTGCCAGGGGCCCCAGGATATTGCGGAGACCGTCTGCCAGGGTAGCGCCGCGGCCGGCCGGGCCCTACGCCTGCTCACCAGTCTTCGTGTCCAGACAAGGTAGCCCTGAACCTCTTCAAACGGACCAGCCGTATTGGCATATCTGGTAGGTTTTAGCCGAAAAAGATGATACATTCATGGCGGCCCCTCGTTATTCTCTCCGCAAGGAGGATAAACGATAACGAGCAGCGGTTCTTGCAGAAAAATACCTCGATAAACCCCTCATAAGGATCCCCTATGATGATGCATAAGACTACCTCCCCCCGGCCGGAAGAGCAGGTAACCATTGCCGGCGCCGATGTGAACCTGGAAGGCCGCCTCGTAATGGGGTCTGAACCTCACGGGGTGGTCATTACGCACCCCCATCCTTTGTATGGCGGGACCATGGATAACAACGTGGTCTGGACCGCGGCGCTGGCCTTTCAGGCCAAGGGGTGGAGTACCCTCCGCTTTAATTTCCGGGGGGTGGGCTTGAGTACCGGCAGTTATGGCGAAGGCCTGGCCGAAGTGGCGGATGTGCAGGCAGCCCTGTCTTTTTTGGGTTCACGGGTATTAGGCAGCCGCTATCTGGTGGGCTATTCCTTCGGCGCAGCCGTGGCTGGCCGAGCCCTCCTCTCTGGGGTCAGCACCGCCGGCCTCATCATGATTGCCCCACCCATCGCCTTGATGGAGATGCCCTTCCTGGCACAGGTGCCCAAATTGGACCTCATTATTGTGGGCGAGCGGGATGAGTTCTGCCCCTTGCCAGCTCTGGAGAAGGTGTTCGTCGCCACCCCGCCGGAGCGCCGCCCGCAGATCCACACCATCCCCGGGGCCAGCCACTTCTTTGCTGGCCGGGAAAAGCCATTGTATGCGGCCTTGTTGGAGTACGCCTGGCGGTAACGGGCAGCACCAAGGGGAGCAGCAGCCCTTTGCCCCCTCGCTGACGCCCGAGGCTCTGATGGCTGGAGCGTGCCGCGTACGGCTAAGAGACTTTTGCGGCCAAGCGGCCGACGATGGTATCGGCCACGGTGTATGGGTCGGTCTGGCGGGCAATGTCTCTGAGCACCGTATCTAGATCTACCTCCGCCAACAAACGGGGCAGGATGGTATCCTTAATGCCCTGCAGGATGAGGTCCAGGAGTTCCTGCCGGAGGCGGGGGGCCAAGATTTGGGCCAGGTAGCGGTCGCCGTCCCGGTGGAGATAATCCCGGTGGGCCAGAATAGCGGCCATGAGTTCTGGCACGCCGATATTTTTCGGAGCTTCCGTTTTAAAGACTTGAGGTTTCCAGCCATCCGTTGCAGTTGCCGCCTGACGCAGGTCAATCATCGTCACCAGGTCTTGATAGGTGCGGTCGGCGCCCTCTCGATCCGCTTTGTTGATGACAAAGAGGTCACCGATTTCCAGGATGCCGGCTTTGATGGCCTGGATGTCGTCGCCCAACCCCGGGACGGTGACGACAATGGTCGTATGGGCGGCATGGACGATATCCACTTCATCCTGGCCTACCCCTACGGTCTCCACCAGGATGAAGTCCTTGCCCATGGCGTCCAAGACATTGATGACCGCCCGGGCCGAGGCGGTGAGCCCCCCAAAGTGGCCCCGGGTGGCCAGAGAACGGATAAAGACCCCCTCATCGGTGGCGTGACGCTGCATACGGATGCGGTCCCCCAGGATGGCGCCCCCGGAGAAGGGGCTGGTGGGGTCCACTGCCACTACCCCCACCGTGAAGCCCTGTTCCCGCAGATATTGGATCATCTTATCGGTCAGAGTGCTCTTGCCAACCCCAGGCGACCCCGTGATCCCCACCACATGGGCTCGTCCAGTAAAGGGATAGAGGCCTTTGAGCACCTCCCGGGCCTGAGGGTCCCCTTCATCCAGATCCCGCATCAACCGGGCCGTGGCCCGGATATCGCCTTGGCGGATTAAGGCAATAATCTCTGTATTATTCTCCATAACATGCATCCTTCTTAAGGAAAACTCAATTCATATCGGCCCAAGCCGAAGCTGGCCATTTTGCCGACATGCAGGTGACTGCCGGTGGCCAGGAGGGAAAGGAATACCCCCGGCACCTGGGCAAAGGTGATCTGTCCGACGAGCCCGCCCATGAGCATCTTGGTGCGTTGCCGGGAGGAGTAGCGCTCCCAATCCAACCACCGGAGGCGGCGGCTGACGGTAGGCACCTGTTCCGCCAAGCGGATGGCCTCCTTAAAGGGGAAAGTCTCCGGATCAATCCCCCCATGGAAATAGGCCAATGAGGCCAACCGGCGCAACAGGTTGCGAATCACATGGTGAAACTCCAACTGTTCCACCATCCGCCCTTCAGCCTTGAGACGGACCGGCGTCAGGAAGGTTAAGGTGAGATCGGTGGCCGCGGCCTCAATAGCTGCTGGGCTGCGGCACTGCTGCCACGCCAGGTGTTGGGGCGCCTGCAATACACCCTCTCTGACCTGATACAGCGTGTCCCCGGGTTGGCCAAGGGCGTCCAATTCCACAAAGTCCACCAGGTCGACCCGGCTGCGGCCTCGCCCCAGCCCTTCTTGACCCATGACTTCGAAGGCATAGACGAAATATGGGAGATACTCCACGGCCCGACCGATGAGTAACAGCTCGCCGCTTAAAGCCATGCCGGGAAAGAACTCCTGACCCTCATCCGCGGGTGGGCGGATGACAAAAGGATGGGGCGCCGTGGGGTAGCGGCGCAGCCGCTGACTATCAGGCGGCGGCGGGGTCTCAAAAACATAGATATAGACACACTGATGGCGCAGCAAACATCCCTGACAATCGGCCTGGCGTAGGGCACAGGTTACTTTCCGCAGGGCATGGCCAAAGGCGCCCCGCAGGGCTGACCCTTTGTACGAGGGCAAGCGCAACTCCTCCTGGCAGAGATACCGGTAGGCCAACCGCACAAAGGGCAGGTCGTGCCAGAAAGGCTTGGCGTCCTGTAATGGGAGTTCGTTGATCATAGTTTATGTGGTTCGAGGTTCGGAATATTTCTAGCAGAATTCTGTCCTGGGGTTTTAACCGTCTGCCAAGGAGCTATTCATTAGCCTTTGGCTCACCTATATCAGGTATCGCACCACACTGAGCAGGGTGTTCAGCAAACCTACGGCGACCAGGCCGGCCACCGCGCCCCGGGAAGTCTGCTCCATGAGGTTTTCCCAATGGCCGGTGGTGCGCAGGCCATAAAATATCGCCGTACCCCCCAATGCCATCCCGAAGCACAGAGTCTTGGCCGCACTTATCATAACATCTTGCCAGGCCAGGGCGCTCAAAAAAGAGCGCCATAATTTTTGCCAATAGATGTCAGTGAGCACCTGGCCGAATAGATATCCACCGATAATGGCACTGAAAAGGAAGATGCCGTAAAGGATGCTCAACGATAAGATGAGACCCCAAAAACGGGGGGCGCCGATGAAAGTTTCCGGATCAATACCCATGAGCTCCAGAGACTCCAATTCCCGGTCCAATTGCATGGCGCCGATCTCCACGATCATGGCCGTACCCGACCGCAACAGGACCAATAAGGCCGTGAGAATGGGTCCCAATTCCCGCACCACGAGGATGACCAACAGGCTGCCGATCAGCTCTTCCAGATGAATCTTACGGAGTTGGGCGGCAAGATACACGATGATGGACAGCCCCAAGAGCAGGCCAGCCAGGGCCACCATGGGCCAGCCGCAGACGGCCAGACGGTAAATCTGCAAGGCATATTCCCGGACCATCAGGCGTGGGCTGCCAAAGGGCCGGCCGAAGGTCGCCAAGAGCCGGTGGCACAGGGCCCCGAAGCCCAGGAGGCTGTTCCACCAACCCATCCAGGTACGCCAGAAGGCGCCGAAGAAAGATAGGGGATCGCGCTGGCCTGGCACTTTCATGGACTACGCTGGTGCCTCCACCACCGGCTCTCCTGGGATGGTCATGGTTATGACCAGCCCTCCCTGGGGTCGAGGGGTTAGGCTGAGGGTGCCGGCGTGTTGTTGGGCAATGGCCGCTGCCAGAAACGGCCCCAGGGGCGGCAAGGGAGCGCCGCCGCTGTACCATGGCCGCTCTAATCCGGCAACATCGTTCTCAGTAAAAACTTTCCCAGAAAAAGAGAGGTCTAGCCGCAGTCCACCCAGGGCAGCTGGCCCGAACCGCCAGTCCCAATAGCCAGTCTCAGGAAGTTCGCTCAGAGCGAAATCCAGCAAAAAGAAAAGGGCTGCCATCAACAGATCAACTGAGCCACTGAGGGGCGGGATTGGTTGCCGGTCGACCGCGCCGGTCACCCCAGCTGGCTTAACCACCTGCAGCAGGAAGCAAAATTGTTCCAGATGTCTGTTAAGATCCACCTGCCCCCAAGTATCGGGCTGAGGGCCGAAGAGGCTAAACCATTCAGCCAGCTCTGGCTTTGTTTGGCCCGACGCCTCGACGAACGCCAGAGCCCGATAAAGGAGACGACCACAAGTCGCTTGCCGTGCGGTGGCCACCAGGTAGTTGGCCAGTCTCTCCAGAGAGGTGCTTAACTTCAGGCAGAGTTCCTGGAGTCGCTGATAATCCTCAATCTGTTGGTGATCCTGGTCTTGGAAGTAGGTAGTCAGGGTGGCGGGATCAACACCTTGACCGCTCTTCAGGGCGGTTGTGAGGCGCACATAGCCCGCCAGCGGCGCCGCAGCCCGACGGCTCAGCCACCGGAAGCCGAACACTCCTAAACCTAAGGCAATGCCGGTGACCAAGGTCATGGCTCCCATGAGGGTATAACGCAGGTCATCTCGTTCCTCATCCAGGAGGAGCAGGAACCGGCGCATGGCGTCCACACTGATCCCCACTTTCACGACCCCCCAGAAAACCGCGCCCCGATTTGGCAGCGGGATATACAGGGGAAAATAACGCAACGATAATTCCGTTTCTTCTTTCCGTCCCTGATTGATAACCTCCAAAAGGGTCCGATCTATCCGTCTTTCCTGAAAAATCAGCCGCAGCAATTCTGCCTCCGGCCCGGTAAAGCGGCGCCACTGTTTTTTAGGGGCTTGTTCTCCTGCGGTCATTTCGGCAGTGATCGGAAAAAAGGAATAGGTGAGGTGTTGCCCTTGCTCATCGGTTTGGCGCCCGATGAGCTCAATGCCCCGGATGGTCTCATTGAAGGTGACTTTTTCCCATAACAGCCGGGCGATCAGGCGATCCAGCTCAGGGTCGGGTCTTGTGTGGGTTTCCAAGGCGCTCAAGTGGGAAAATTCGAAGACCAGGAGGCGGGCAATGGTGTCGGCTTCTTTCTCAATCTCTTCCCGCACGGCTACCGTCACCCGATCCCACAAGGTAAGAAAGGCCAGCTGCAAGAACAAGGAAAATAAGAAGAGGGAACAGACCACGGTTATCAGGAAGACCAGAAGTTCCCAACGGAACAGGACGTTGGCCAGGGAGTGCCCGGTCAAGGCTTGGCGGCTGCGTTTAATCCAGGGGACCATGACTTTTTAATTCCGTGGCAGCAGCCTGGACGGCTTGCGCCGGGGTCTGACGACCGAAAACGGCATTGAGCAGATTTTTCTCTAAAATTTCATTGAGCTTGCGGCTGTGGGGACGCGGCTGCAAGGTCACTGTGGGGGAGGCAAAGATGTTTTCATAGACCCGCAGGACATCGGGATTTTTCACCTGTGTCAGGGCCTTGGCCGAAGAGGGGACCTCCCCCCCGGTCTCGGCCCGCAGTACTTGTACCTTTTCGCTGTTTACCAATTCCAGAAATTGGCTGGCCATCTTCTGAACTTCCGGCCGACCGATGGCAAAACGGTTCACAGCCCAGCCAAAGGAACCCACATTGGAGAACTTCCGCGGCCGGCCACTCTGGGAAGGGATAGGGGCAACCCCGATCTGAGCCACACTCTGGATGGCAGCCTGGGCTCGCCACTGCGGCTCGTTGAGCATCAGACGCAGATCATGTAAACGGGTATTCCAATTGATCATGAAGAGGGCCTCGCCCCGAAGGAAGGCTTCTCTGAGACTCCTGGGGGCCGCAAAACGAGGTAAAGCGCTGGGTGGCGGAGTGATGGTCCCCTGGAGGCTCACCAATTCTGTCAGGGCTTCCTCGGCCCGTTCCAACATGGCGGGCTGCAGCAGGATGAAGTTGCCCCGCTCATCATGGGTGCGGCCGCCGAAGCCCCAAAAGATCGGATAAAAATCGTTAATAAAATTAGTAACATGAAAAAGCAGGCCGTATTTCACAGACCGTTCCCGGGGGAGGATCTCCCGGCAAATGGCCTTGAGTTCGTCCCAGGTGCGAGGCGGTTCTTTGCCATAAGCCTGCAAGAGATCCTGACGGTAAAATAAGATATTCCCTTTGATGGAATTGGGCACCCCCATCAACTCCGTGACCCTCCCGCCCAAAGGGCTGGCCTGCTCCACTGAGAACGCCTGGGCCACGGCCGGAATGAGGTCCGCAGCTGTATACAGGCCGGTGCTGGCCAAGGGAATGAGCCAATTGCTGGCCGCATAGCGCTGGACCCAGGGGGCATCCAAGAAAAGCACGGTGGGGATAGGGCTTTGCGTGGCCAGACCCAGGACGAAAGGCTCATAGGGCAAAAAGGCCTCGGGCACATAAATACCGATAAAGTTATGGCCGACGCCATGGCGGGGCAGAGTGAGCCCTTCGGCCTGTAACTGCTCCAAGATAACCCGTGTTTGGGAGTCCAGGACAAAACTAAACGTGCCCATTGGCCCGTAATCCAGGTCGGCGCCACAGGCTGGCAAGAGGCTCAAACAGGCCAGGAGAATCAGGCAGCGCCTCATGTTGGCCTCCGTCTGGCTTGGGGCATCTGCAGAGGTCCTTTCTGGGGCAAGGCCCCTCCGGCCGGCAGGCCGAGTTGCCCGGCGATCTGCCGCCAATATGTTGCCACCTGCAGGCAGGCCAGGAGAGCGAGACACCCTAACAGGCCCAGTGCTGCAAGAAGGAAGACGCTGGCATAGGCCGAGCCCGGGGTAGTCCAGAAATGGCGGCCGTGGTCCAAGAAAAAGCCGCCGGCCATCTCCCCCAAGGCCAGGGCCAGACCTGAAATGAGATTCCATAAGCCCATGAACACTCCTCCGAAAATCGGATGGGCCAGACGCATGGTGAGGTTGGCCAGACCGGCGTTGTAAAACCCCTTGGCCAAGCCCAGCAGCCACAGGCCAACCGTGGCGCTGGGGGGATGTACTGCCCAGGCGCTATAGCTCAGACAACCGAATGCCACCACCCCTAGGCCCAGACTTAAGGGGAGATTGGTGAAATCGCCAGTAGTCAAGGGTTGCTGTAGGCGCCAATAGGCTGCCCCCATCCCCACCAAGGTGCCGTAGGAAGTCACCATGCCGAACCGCGTGGTCTCCTTCACCGGCAGACCTAAGACCTCGCCGCCGAACGGCGTCAGGATAAAAATATGCAGGGCCCAGAAAAAGACCGAGGCTGCTAAAAAACCAAAGAATAAGAGGGCCTGACCGCTGCGTCCGAAACTGCTGAGCAGGCGGCCCAGCCTGGCTGTGGGTTGTTCTTGGGTCCCCCCTCCCGGTTGTGGGAGGGTGAGCTGCCAGAGACTCCCAACGGTGATGACCGCAGCCAGCCCCGTAAAGAGCCAAAAAATCCAGGTTAACCGGAGAAGTTGGTCATCGGGGAAGAGGGCCTCAAACAGGATGGCGCCACCGATTATCCCAGCCAGAGTGAGGATCCACACCAGGGTCATGGCTGGACCACGGCGCCGCCGGGGGAGGCAATCCACCAAGAGGGCGTTCACCGCTGTCGCCGAGATCGTGGTGCCGACCCCGAACAGCGAAAAAAGGAGCACCCCAAGCCAGAGGAGGGGCCGGCTGGTCTGCTGCGCGGCCAAGGCCAGACCCCACTCCGGGAAAAAGGGGGTCACCAGTAGGCACAGGCCCATGCCCCCCAGAATAAAGGCCGGGCGCCGCCACTGGGCCGGTTTCAGTCTATCGGAAAAATAGCCGGCAAGCAAACCCGAGGGTGTGACCAGATGCTGAAAGGCAAAAATAAAGGCGATGAGACCGGCTGGCACGCCGTATTCCACAATGAGGACACGGTTCAAAACATGGGAGATCAGGACCACCAAAAGCGAGGTGGCAAAGCGGATGCTGCCCATCCTGAGGATTAAGAGGGTTTCTGGAGAAATCACGGGCTCCCTAAAAAGGTGGTTCATTGCCGGTGGCGGCCCTGGGCATCTCCTAGCAATGCCCCTGACCAGTCGCCATCTTGATGAAAACTCATCTGCAATCTTACCATAAGATGAGTTGACACCGGACAGGTTAAATTAGAAAATACGCTAAGTCTCATCCCGACAGCCATGGGGCGGAGCGTGGCACCGCGGCTGGTAAAGCGCTGGCCCGCCGAACGCCCGCTTTTCCTTTCCCGAGTAGGAGAAACCAGCATCCAGATAAGTTCAAGCCATGCCTTTTCGCCATAGTCTCTATAAATTCTGCCCCCTCTGTGGGGGAGCCCTGGAACAAAAAGTCATTCATCCCAAGGAGCCGCCTCGCCTTGTCTGCTCCCGCTGTCAATTTGTCTTTTACCTGGACCCCAAGTTGGCGGCCATTGCCATCATTCCCTATCAAGGGGGAGTGGTGCTGGCCCGGCGAGCCATCGAACCAGGCTACGGCCTCTGGGTGGCGCCGGGGGGTTTTGTGGATGTGGGGGAGCGAGTGGAAGACGCCGTGATCCGGGAGGTCAGGGAAGAGGTGCTCTTGACCATCCAGATCCAGCGCCTGCTCAATGTTTATTCCTATGCTGGCCGAACCACAGTCATCGTGGCCTATATCGCCGAAGTCGTGGGGGGCACGCCGGGGGCCGGAGATGAAACCCTGGAAGCCAGGGTCTTTCCACCGGAAGCCATTCCCTGGCAGGAGATCGCCTTTGCCAGCACCCACGATGCATTGCGGGACTACCTAAAGATAGCCGGCCAAACCCCAGTCGCCTTCGCCGGGCCCTAGCCGGTTAGGCTGCCATCATTGCCGCCGGCGCCGCTCCTGCCGGACTGCCTTTTTCCAGGCCGGGTCTTTTTTCTTGCCCTTTTCCTTCCAAGGCTTCAGGGGCTGCCCCTGGAGGTCCACCAGGACCGAGCCGGGGGTAGGCGGCTGTGGTACTGGAGGTTCCGGCGCTGGTTTAACTGCCGGTTTCCGGGGGGCGGGGGGCAGCTGCAAGAATTCCGGCGCAAGGGCACCGCTGAGATAAAGGGTGTCGCCGTAGGGGAAAAAGTCCACCCCCCGCTTGGCAGCCTGTTGGGCCTGAATGGTGACCAAGAGAGCGTGGGGGTCCCGGCGGCGGCCCAGACGGAGGGCCAGTTCCGGCTCAGCGGTCAACACGAGTTCCCGATTCTCCTGGGGTTGTAGCCCCCTCTCGGCCACGCTCTCGTAGGATCTAACCGTGATGGCCCGATACAGGAGGGGAGGCGGCCACACCGGGGTCTCTCCCCGGCGGTTCGCCGGGCCAGGCTGCACCGCCCAGATGTGGGTCTGGTCCATGGCCAGGGCCTGAGAACGCAGCAGATTCACCACCTCGGTGATATGGGAGCGCCGCACATAACTCCAACCCTCTTCCTGGGCCAGGGCCCGCAAAAGCTCTTTAATGGATAAACGGCCCTGTTGGTCCAACACCAGGCCGAATTCATCGGGGCAGCGGCAGAGAAGATAATCCAGTAGCTTGGCCAAGGCCTCCCGTCGTTGCTGAGCTTGACGCATCCTGCAACCTCCTTGGAATTGTTTAGGGTCGGTTTAGCATGACCCAGTTGCCCTCCTCAGAATTTTCCCAACTGAAATCTGGAGATATGGCAATGCGCAAAGATAGTTTCTGATGATCCGGCCTTAAGGGCCGTTCTTCCCGGGCCCCTTTGGGAAAAAACTTCCAAGAACGGGTATAAATCGGGCCCGAGACGCCTGTCCCGCTTGCGCTCCCAGGGAAGCACCTCAAGGCGGATAATTCCCGGTAAAGAGATTGACAAATTCAGGAGGAATGATAACATTTCAGGTTGAGACAATTAGGTGGTGGCCCATGCAGTTGCGGCGTTTTCAAGGTCCCGAAAAGCCCCTCATTCAACAGGCGGTCTCCATCGCCGAAGAGGTCACCAGTGATTTTTTTAAGCTGTCCTATAGTCAATGGCGGCGGGCCCGCTATGATGTGTTAACCCTGGAGCACCTGCGGGAAGAAGAAATCTCCCCCTCGGCCTTGGCCCAAGTGACCAAATATACCTGCACGCCGCCGGGTCGAGAATTGCCCTCGGCACAATTTGATCTCTATCGGATTTGCCTCCAGGATCATAATATCCTCAACGCCCTGGAGAAAGAGCATTGTCTGGCCCTGTTGCCGCTGTTGATCTATATCGTAACCCATGAATTAGTTCACGTTATCCGTTTCAGCCGGTTCTATCAGCTGTTCGAGGCCTCGCCGGCCGAGCGGGCCGCTGAAGAAGCACGGGTGCATGCCCTTACCGGCGAAATTCTCCGGCCCTATCGTTGTCCGGATGTGGAAGCCATTGCCCGCCACTATCAATATTACCATAACGAACATTTTTCTGCTTGTTTTAAGGAGGTTTAACGGTCATGCCCATTTACGAGTACGAATGTGAAGCTTGTGGCCAGATTACGGAGGAATGGCAGAAGTTTTCCGATCCCCCTTTGACGACCTGCAAGCATTGCCAAGGAAAACTGAACAAGCTCATTTCACATAGTGCTTTCCATCTCAAAGGCGGTGGCTGGTATGTCAGCGAGTACGGGAGTAAGAAGCCCAATAGTGCGCCGGCCAGCGCCAGCGATAGTAAGGGTGAGACCAAGACCGAGCCGGCAGCCAAGGCTGATAAAGCCGAAGCCTAACTCCTCATACCTGTTGCGGCAACCCAGAGCAAGGATTCATTGCCTTGCTCTTTTTTCTTTTTTCACCCTCAGAGGAAAGATCGTCCATGGCAGAGATTAAAAGCGCCTTGGAGTTGGCCTTGGAAAAAGCTGAGCGCATCGGCAAGGCCTCTCCTGCAGAGATGCAGACCTTAAAATGGCAAGAACAGGCTCGCCAGCTAGCCGCAGACTACCTGCGGGAAAAGATTGAGCTCACCCCGGAGCTGGCCAACCTGCCAGCCGACGCTAAACCGGTTGTGGCTGCGGAGGTTCGGGAGGTTCTCCTTCGCAATATTATCCTACCCCGAGAGGGGGCCAAAGACCCGACCACAACTCGGGCCTTGGCCGGCATGGTCCTCGTCGCCCGGGATAAAAAAGCCGCCCAGCGGGTCATCCAAGAAATTGACAAGCTGTTGCAGGCTTATCTGCAGGTCCGCCAGAATGCCTTGGAGCAATTAAAAGCCCAATTCAACAGTCAATTGGATAGCGTCAAACGGGCCTTGGAAGCCCAGATGCAGCGGCAGGTGAAGATCGACGTGGAGCATACCCCGCAGTTCCAGGAACAGTGGCGTAATTTTGAGGCCCAGATAATGCAGCAGTTTGAGCCGGTGCTGGAAAAGCATAAAACCATGCTGGCGACGCTGTAAAGGGTTACTCCCCGCCACCACGCCCCAGGCTGCCTGTGGCTTGGCTTTGGCAAACCGGGGCCCCAACTGATGGTTTGCGTGGCCAGCCGGGCAGCGCTGCTCTTAGGCCATGACCCCTGCCTGCTTCTCCCTCTGGCGGCGGTGGTCGGTGTTGTGGCAACCCCTCCCGGCTGCAGCGGCCAGGAGACGTTTAGCAGGTGAGATGGAGGGCAGCGGCCACCCGCCGATGAGAGCTAAGGGCATTGAACGTCTGACAGGCCTGCGCCGTCGGCACCTCAATTAATTCGATCCCCTGCTGCCGCAAATACTGCGCCAGCTCCTGATCCACCTGCATCCTGCCCGGTTGCCCCTGACCGACGATTAGAACCTCTGGCCGGGCTGCAAGAATTGAATCTATGTCAGCAAGTTGTAAACGGTGTCCTTCCTGCCGCCACCAGGAGTCTTGAATGCCCTCGGGCAACAGGATAATATCTTGCGTGAAGGTGCGGCCATCAACAACGATCCGGCCGAATTCATAAGAGTCAATGTGCATGGCCAAACTCCTTAGGGGGTTTTGCCGCCAATGGCCGGTGCCACTGGCTCTTGTCCGATGTATCATAATATAGCCTAAGGGACTGAAGACTGCCAGCAGGGAGTGGCAGCCCGGTGTTCTCAGGAGCACCGAGAACGCCAAGCAGGTAGCCGGCCCAGGCCCACGTGGGCCGTGGGCCTGCGCAAGAGGCAGAATGGGTAGGCGGGGAGCATTGCTTGGGCAGGACCGCGCTTAGCTGGCAATAGGAGCCATCCTACCCATGGGACAGACATGAGCAGGAAGAATAGATCACAGCAACCCAGGCCGGACGGCGGCTCAGATCGGGTGCAATTGGCTAATCTAGCCGTGGTCTTGCATAAGCCCCGCCTGGCGGAGAATATCGGGGCAGCGGCTCGGGCGGCGCGCAATATGGGTCTCACCCGCCTGCTGGTTGTCCAGCCTGAAGACCTGGATGAAGAGCGGATGCTCAAGATGGCCACGGGCCCATCAGCCGCCCTGATTCATCATTTAGAGAAATACGACGATCTCGCCACGGCTTTGGGCCCATTCCAATACATCGTCGGGACCACCGCCCGCCTCGGCGGCGCCTTCCGCCAGAGTCCCCTCACTCCCCGGGAGTTGGGCCAGCAATTGGTTTCCATTTCCCAGGAAAATCATGTCGCCCTCGTCTTCGGCCCCGAGAACTGGGGGTTAACCAACGAGGAGTTGGCCCTCTGCCACGCCTTGGTGACGATTCCCACCTCCGATTTCAGTTCCTTGAACCTGGCCCAAGCCGTGTTGCTGGTGGCCTATGAGATCTTCTTGGCCCGGACCGCCAACGCCCCCCGCTTTGTCCCCCGCTTGGCCAACTCCTTTGAATTGGAGGCCATGTACAATGAACTCCAGGAGACTTTGGTCAAAATCCATTATATCGGCCATCAGAATCCGGCTCTGTGGATGATGCGGATCCGCCGCTTTTTTTCCCGCCATGGGTTGCGGGCGGCGGAGGTGCAGGTGGTGCGGGGGATCTGCCGCCAGATCGATTGGTATGTCCGGCGTCGGTTGGAGGGACCAAGCTAACGTGCTGGGCTCAAGCCGTGGATGACGCAGTTCCAGGGCCCAGGGGTGGGGCTGCGTGGTTTTGGGCTGGTTGCTGCACAATAATAACATTATCGGGTAGGGGCCCGGTGCACAGATCTGCAGCCTTGATTAATACTATTGTAGCCTTACCCTGGCGAGTTATGGCGAGCTGGCCGGCTAGAAGCCACTGCAGAATCTGCTGAGGATCAGTCTGCAGCCAACGGGCGAGATCACTGACTGAGCAGCGCCAGACCTGATTTTCAGACGTTGCCATAGGCTCCTGGATTTGCTGACGACACTGCGAATTTCCTAATTTTGTTATTTGGCATAAGTACCTATAAGTAGCCGTTGAAAAGAGGTACTATTTTCCCCCATGTAAGAAGCATAACCATTATCCCTGGTCACGGCAAGAGGGGGCGGGCTTCGACAAGAAAATTAGCCCTTAGCACATCAAGAGACAACACAGACAGGAAAGGCAGAGGCAATGAAACCACAAATCGGTTTTCTGGGATTGGGCATCATGGGATCAGCTATGGCTGGCAATCTCCTGCGAGCTGGCTACCCGTTGCGGGTCTATAATCGTACTGCCGCCAAAGCCACTGCGTTGGTGGAGGCCGGCGCCACCTTGGCCGTCAGTCCTCTGGCGTTGGCGGAACAGAGCGATATCCTTATTGCCATGGTCACCGGTCCGGAAGCCCTGGATGCCCTCCTCTGGGGTGAGCAGGGTGCCGGTGCGGGGCTGGGAGTGGGCAAGACCTTTATTAACATGAGTTCTGTGCCCCCCCGGTATACCCTCAACCTGGCCGAGGAATTGGCACCCCTGGGGGTAACCTTCATTGATGCGCCGGTTTCGGGTACCAAAAAACCCGCCGAAGAGGGCAAGCTGGTGATCTTGGCCGGCGGCGAGCCCGACCAGATCGCTGCGGTGGACCCCGTGCTGCTGGCCATGGGACAAAAAGTGGTTTACTGTGGACCGGTGGGGCAAGGCTCCATGATGAAGATGGCCGTCAACCTGCTCTTGGGGGTCATGATGGCAGGTCTGGCGGAAGCCCTGAACTTTGCCCAAAAGAATGGCCTCAAGGGCGACAGCCTCCTGGAAGTGATTGCCGCGGGAGCCCTTAATTGTGGGCTTTTTCAGATGAAGGCCGAAATGCTGCGGACGGGCGAGTTTCCACCCAACTTCCCCCTGAAACACATGACCAAGGACCTGAAGTTCATCATCGATACGGCTTACGAGAGCGGCGCGCCGGCCCCGGCTGCCCACACCGTCTTGCAGCTTTATCGGGCAGCCGTCGGCTACACCTTGGGTGATGAAGATTTTGCTGCAGTTTTCAAAGTGTTGGAGCACATGAACAGCAGGATTTAGGGGATGTGGCCCC
>CAZARS010000003.1:8880-30219 GCA_964487625.1 uncultured Desulfobacca sp. | reverse complement strand
AGCCGCTCCAAACGGGCCACGATCTCTTCCAACAGGGCCAGGCGTTCGTTGATCTTCCAATACCAGCAGTTGAATTCCCGCAGCAATAGCCACAGGACGGCTCCACCGAGGGCCAAGAGGATGTGGGTTAAGGAGACATGTGCCACTATATCCATGGGAGGATTTAAACCTCCAGTTCACAGATATCGGGGTACTGCCGGTAATCCTCGGCATAGTCCAAACCATAGCCCACCAGGAAACCCCGGGGCACGACAAAGCCCACATAGTCGATGGGCACCTGGTGAGCCCGACGCTCCCGTTTATCGGTGAGGCAACAGACTTTCAAGCTTTTGGGCTGCTTCGCCTGTAAGTAATTAATGAGATATCGCAGGGTCAAGCCGCTGTCCACGATATCCTCCACGATGAGGACATGCTGTCCGGTGATGGCCAGCTCCACGTCTTTGACCATCTCCACTTCCCCGGAGGAAGTATCACTGACTCCGTAACTGCGCAGGCGGACGAAATCAACCCGCACCGGCATGTCCAGGAGACGGATCAGGTCGGCCAGAAAGATAAAAACGCCCTTCAAGATGCCGATCAGGATAAGGGGTTGGCCAGCATAGTCCCGGTTTATCTGGGCTGCCAATTCCTGGAGACGGGCCTGAATCTGAGCACGGGTGATGATGGGCTTGAGAAACGGCGACATAAATCAATTTCCTCGAGTTGACGATAATCCTGCAGCAAGGATAAATAATCAAGGGTTATTTGTCAAACCTTAATGGCTCGCGGTGACGGCGGCCACCATGGCAGACGGGAAGGGGATAAACAGGGATGCTCCCATTACCGTGGAGTGAGGCCTTAGGGGTCGGCCTCACTTTTTTGATCCTAACAGCCTATCATTTGTATTGGCTGCACCAGGTGAAGTATCAACCGTTGCGAACCTATCTGGGCATTACCAAACATCTGCGGCGGATGTGGGTGGAGTCCATCATGCGGGAACGGCGAGATATCCTGGCGGTGCAGACCCTGCGGAACTGGATCATGGCCTCCAGTTTTCTAGCCTCCACGGCCATCCTCATCGGGCTGGGGCTGCTCAGTCTGCTCTTCCGACCGGAGCATGTCAGCGAACTGCCGTTTGACCCGGCCCTGATCTTTACCCGACTGCAGTCCCTCTTCCTGGTGAAGGTAATGTTCCTGATGCTCCACTTCTTTTTTGCCTTTTTCAGCTTCACCCTGGCCATGCGCTATTTCAATCATGTCAATTTCATGATTAATGTGCCTCTGGAATGCGATCCCATGCTGAATACTGCGTATGTGGCCAATATCCTGAACCTGGGAAACATTCATTACACCTTGGGGATGCGGGCCTATTACCTGGCCGCCGTAGTGGCCCTGTGGCTGTTTGGCCCGAGCTGGATGTTGGCCGGGGCCATCATCTTGGTGATCATTCTCTACCGCCAGGATCATTGTTGTGCCGAGGATTATGTGGGGACTTGCCCGTTACCCGAGGATGGCCAGATCGGGACAAGGAAGTGAGGGGCAGTATGGCGGCCGGACAGCCTTAGGGGGCAGACCGCCCAAGAGATTTTCCTTGCCAAAATAAAATTAATCGATTAAATTTTTGTTTTTAGTCACTAATGTCCGGCAGCGTTTTTGCTTAGGGTTAAAGGCGCCTTCGTATCACTTGCATCGGTCTCATTTTGTCATTTTAAGGGAGCGGAGCGACCGCAGAATCTCAGATCCTGCGCGGCGCTCAGGATGACAAGAGAAAAGCAGCCGTTTGGGGAAGGCTTTTTTGGCTTTGGGCGTCTTTTTATAAGCTCTGCAAGAAGCTTGCCGGACCCTTTTAATACTTTTCGGAGGCTAGCGTTATGGCACGCAACTGCGATGTCTGCGGCAAAGGGCCGCAGGTAGGCAATAATGTATCCCATGCCAATAACAAAACCAAGCGGCGTTGGCTGCCCAATCTGCGGCGGGTACGCGCCCTCCACAATGGCCAGGTACGCCATATCATGGTCTGCACCCGGTGTCTACGGTCGGGACGAGTAATCAAGACAGCTTAGACAGGCGATGGAACAGTGCAGGAATAGGGTAGCAGGGTAAACGGCAGGTCAACCCATAAGGCGATGGACGCCGATGACGTTTTTGACCTTTTTGAGAGCAGTCATGACTTTAGCCAAGTGGTTCGTGTCCTTGATTTCGATGGTGAACCAGGCTATGCTTTTCTGGTCAATGGTCGTCTCGGCATTGACTTTCAAGACATTGGCCTCGGCCTGCTTCAAGGCATTGGTAATGTCGGCCAGCAGCCCCTGTTTATCCACCGAGACCACCTGAATCCGGACGGGGTGGCGGCCATCAGAGGCGCCATCCCAATTCGCTTCCACTTGGCGTATCCCCTCGGTGCGGGCCAGGAGGGGGCATGTGCTGCGATGAATGGTCACCCCTTTCCCCCGGGTAATATAACCCGTAATCTCATCCCCGGGTATGGGATTGCAACAGCGGGCCATATTGATGAGAATGTCATCCAGACCCCGGATGCGGATACCACCGCGCTCCACGGGCTTGGCACTGGGTTTAAGGGGGACTTCTGCAGGGGGGGGCGGGGGTTCTTCCTTGGGAAGTAATTTACTGATGACCTGATTGGCGCTGATCTTGCCGAAACCGACGGCTGCCAGTAAGTCATCGATGCGCACAAAAGACAACTCTTTAGTTACCCGCTGCAGCTCTTCCTCCGACTTTAACAACTTAGCCAGATTCAAGCCCGCCTTGCGGAATTCCCGTTCCAAGATTTCCTTGCCCAAAGCGATGCTGCGCTCCCGTTCCGCGGTCTTGAGGAACTGTTTGATACGGTTGCGGGCCCGGGCCGTTTTGACAAATTGCAGCCAATCCCGAGGGGGAGTATGGGTCGGCGAGGTGATGATCTCCACGTTATCACCGTGCTGCAGCTCATATTTTAAGGGCACCAGGCGGCCATTGACCCGGGCACCGGTGCAGTGGTTCCCCACCTCGCTATGAATGGCATAGGCAAAATCCACGGGCGTGGAGCCCCGGGGTAATTCCTTGACTTCCCCCCGTGGGGTGAAGACATAGACCATCTCGGGGTAGAGTTCCATGCGCACCGTGTTGTAGAAATCCTGGGGGTTGGTCAGCTCCCGCTGCCATTCGATTATCTGGCGGAGCCACGAAAAATGCTGGCTGTCGACTTCCTGGACCTGGCGACGCTCCTTGTAGGCCCAATGCGCAGCAATGCCCATTTCCGCCACCTCGTCCATCTCTTTGGTGCGGATCTGGATTTCCATCCGTTCTCCATAGGGGCCGATCACCGTGGTGTGCAGGGATTGATAATTATTGGCTTTGGGCATGCCGATGTAGTCTTTAAAGCGCCCTGGCACCGGCCGCCAGAGAGAGTGGATAATACCCAGAGTTTCATAGCATTCGGACGGGTCGTTGAGGATGATGCGGAAGGCGATGAGGTCGTAGACCTGCTCCAGGCTGATTTTCTGGGCCTGCATCTTCCGATAGATGCCATACAGGTGTTTGGGCCGGCCCTTGACTTCTCCCTGGAGATGGTGTTCGGCCAATTTCTGTCTGATAATTTCGCAGATTTCTTTAATGTATTGCTCCCGTTCCCCCCGTTTGCGGGCCAGGCCGTCCTGAATACGTTGGTAAATTTCCGGCTCCAGGTAATAAAAGGCCAGGTCTTCCAATTCCACCTTGATATGGCCCATACCCAGGCGGCCGGCCAGCGGGGCGAAAATATCCAGGGTCTCCTGGGCGATGCGCTTCTGTTTCTCCGGCGGCATGAACCCGAGGGTGCGCATATTGTGGACCCGGTCGGCCAGCTTTACTAAAATGACCCGGATGTCTTTGGACATGGCCAGGATCATCTTGCGGATGTATTCGGCCTGCTGATCAATCTTCTTGTCAAAGGAAATCTGGCTGAGTTTGGTCACGCCGTTGATGATATCCGCCACTTCCTCCCCGAACAGTTCGTCTATATCGTCCAGGGTGGCATGGGTATCCTCCACGGTGTCATGTAGCAGGCCGCAGGCCACGGAGACAGGATCCAGGCCCATTTGGGCCAAAAAGTAGGAGACTTCCAGGGGGTGAGAAAGGTATGGTTCGCCGTTCAGACGGGTCTGTCCCTCGTGGGATTGGGCAGAAAAGACATAGGCCCGTTGGATCAGGGAGACATCGGCCTCGGGGTGATGGCTGAGGACTTCATCGATAATGTCATTGATGCGGATTATTCGTACTGCCATGGCGGACCAAGCTATTGCTGCAGACCCGCCTGGACCCGATGATGTAGTTCTTCAACCAGCCTGGGGAGGGGAAGCAACTCCATCTCCCGGGTGCGGCGGGAGCGGATTTCGGCGGCGTTTTGGGCCAAGGTCTTGGGACCCAGGACGACCCGGAAGGGGATGCCCAACAGATCGCCGTCCTTAAATTTTACCCCGGGTCGTTCATCCCGGTCATCAAAGAGGACCTCAAGTCCAGCGGCACTCAGGTCCTGATAGAGGGTTTCGGCAGTGGCCATGGTCTGGTCATCCTGCAGGGCAATGGGGATAAGCAGAATATGGAACGGTGCCAAAGGAATAGGAAAAATAATGCCATCGGCATCATGGTTTTGTTCGATGGCGGCCGCTACGATGCGGCTGACGCCGATGCCGTAACAACCCATATACATCGGTTTTTCCTGGCCATTGGCATCCAGGAAGGTAGCCTGCATGGCTTGGGAATACTTATAACCCAACTTAAAAACGTGTCCTACTTCGATACCCCGGAGAAATTCCAAGGCTGCCCCGCACCGGGGACAGGGATCAGCGGCGGTAATCTGGCGCAGGTCGGCATACTCCCGCACAGCCACATCACGGGCCAGGCTGACGCCGGTGTAATGATAATCATCTTCGTTGGCGCCGGCGGCCAGATTGACCAGCCCGCGCAGACTCTGATCCGCATAAATGGGCAGCGGCAGCCCCAGCGGACCGGCAAAGCCGACACTGGCGCCGGTCTCGCGGCGCACCACGGATTCCCTGGCGAGTCCCAAGTCGTTGACCCCCAAAAAATTCTTCAGCTTAACCTCATTGACTTCATGGTCACCCCGCAGCAATACTGCCACCACGCCCTGGTCAGTCTCATACAGGAGGGTTTTTAACACTTGTGACGGGGCCAGACCGAGGAAGGCGGCAACTTCGGTGACGGTGCGCACCCCCGGGGTATGGACTTTGGCCACGGGGGCCTCTGACTCGGTCACTGCCCCCGCAGGTGGGACGACTTCGGCCTTTTCCAAATTAGCCGCATACTCACAAGCGCTGCAGGAGACCACCACATCCTCCCCGGTCTCGGCCAACACCATGAACTCATGGGAAAAACTGCCGCCGATGGGCCCGGAGTCGGCTTCGACGCTCTTAAACCGCAGGCCGCAACGCCGGAAAATGCGACTGTAAGCGTCATACATGGCCTGATAGGTAGCATCGGCTGCGCTCAAAACTATAACCGTCCTTCATGATGAATTCCCGCCCCCGGATGAGGCCGAAACGGGGTCGGATTTCATCCCGGAATTTGGTCTGGATCTGGTAGAGATTAAGGGGGAGCTGGCGATACGAGTGGACATCCCGGCGCACCAGATCGGTGATTACTTCCTCGTGGGTGGGGCCGAAGCAATAATCCCGATCATGGCGATCCCGGAAACGTAGCAGCTCCTTGCCATAGACCTGCCAGCGGCCGGATTCCTGCCACAACTCCGCCGGTTGCACCGCCGGTAAGAGCACTTCCTGGGCCCCAGCCCGGTTCATCTCCTCCCGGACGATGGCTTCCACCTTGCGCAACACCCTGAGGCCCAGGGGCAGGTAGTCATAAATCCCTGAGGCCAATTTCCTGATCATACCGGCACGCAAGAGCAGCTGATGAGAGACCGTTTCCGCTTCCGCAGGCACTTCTTTCAACGTGGGTAACAACAGTTTGGAATAGCGCATGCCATGCTCCTCGCCGCAGATACTGGCTGGTCAGGCGCCCCGTCGGCCACGGCAGCGCCTCTCCAGGCCATGTAAATAAGTATAAACTATTTTGTCACATAATTAAAGGGGCAAGGGCGTTTAGGACAGAGGGGCCAAGGTGTGGCGGCAGGCTAACTCATAGGCCTGGATCATGAGGGTTTCTAAGTTGATGACATCGGCGCGATTATACGCCAGCAGCTTTTCTCTGGCCGCAGTATCGCCCCGCTGGGCTCGCTGCCAGAGTAGGACCGCATCATAACCATCCAGGCCCTCTACTTCCGCCGAGCGCTGCAAGCCGAAGCGCGGTTCGATTTTTTTCAACCCGCCTCTGTAGCCCAGGCGGGCCAAGACCGGCCGCAGGTCAATATGGGCATGGGGAAAGGGGCGACCAAAGAAAGCCTGCAATACCGGCAGGTCAAATTGACTGCCATTGAAGGTCACCAGCACCTGTTGGGCCTCAACCATCTCCAAAAAATCGTGGAGATTCTGGCCCAGAACAAATTGAAAAAAATCCCGCCCATCATAGAGGCCGATGACGGTAACGGTCAGGTGGGGCCAACTGGCACCGGTGGTCTCAATATCCAGGTAGGCGGTGCGAGCCCGATATTGGCTGAATAAGCGCCAGCGTTCGGCCGCGGGTAGCCGGCTGCTGAAATAGGTAGGGCGGTCCAGATTTGCCTGGGATTCTTCCAAGTGACGGTGAATGAGGGCCAAACGGCCGGGACTGAAGCCGGGCACATGGCGAGCACAGAGAAGGTCTTCCCACGTCGCCAGCCCCTGACGCCACAGCCGCAGCTCCGTGGCCGGCCCGATCTGGGGGAGATGAATAAAGGTGCGTTTAAGCATCATGAGTGTCCGGCAGGCTTCTGGCAAAGCTTAAAAAAGGACGCTAAAAGCCAAAAAAAGCCTTTCACCAATGGTTTCTTTCCTCTTGTCATCCTGAGCGCTGCGCAGGATTTGAGATCCTGCGGTCGCTACACTCCCTCAGAATGGCAAAATGGAACGGAAAAGAGATACCAAGGCGTCATCAACCTTGTGCAAAAACATTGCCGGACAGTAGTGTTTGAGCATGATAAAAAGGCAAGTTTGGGTTTATTACCCTAACTTGCCTTTAGTTGCTTAAGCCCTGGTCGGGACGAGAGGATTTGAACCTCCGACCCCCTGAACCCCATTCAGGTGCGCTCCCAGTCTGCGCCACGTCCCGACACCTCAATCTCGGCAGCCCCGGCCCAGGGACGGAAGTTATCCCGCCATGCCGCGGGCTGACAGATGTTAAATATATCTCTAGTCCAAGGCGCTGTCAAGGGATTACTCTTGCCAGGCTTGCGCAGCCTCAAACCCCGCGCGAAAGGCGCGCCGATTGGCCTCCAGGTGTTTGGCTGGGGTATGGGTAGCGATGATCTCCTCAAAGGTCGCAACACTGAAGGGCACCCGACCACTCCTGATCAAGGCCCCCAATAAGACCATATTCACGGCCAGGGCGCTGCCTGCGGCCTGAGCCAGGGTGTTGCCATCCAGGGCGATGAGGCAGCCCGTATGCTGCTGTATGAGTTGCAACATCTGGGGCACCGGCGGGTAGGTGGTCTGGCCCGTGGCCACCGTGTACGGGGGGGTCACCCCAGTGTTGGTGACTACCAGGGTTTTGGCATGGCAGCGGTTAAGCGACCGGAAGGTCTCCAAAATTTCAAAACCTAACAGGATATCCGCTTCACCTGGAGAGATAATGGGGCTGGCCAAGGTTCCCAGGACTACGGTGGATTCCACGACCCCGCCCCGTTGGGCCATGCCGTGGGTCTCGGCCACCTGAACCATATAGCCGGCTGCCATTGCCGCCTCACCCAATAGGCGGGTGGCCAGGAGCGTACCTTGGCCGCCGACACCGGTACAATAAATACGCAATTGGAGATCAGCTCTTGAGGTCATAGGCAAGTCTCTATGCAAAAAAAGATTATTTAGGCGGCTTGGCTCGATTTGGCCCGGATGGCCTTGCGCTGGCACAATTGCAGACAGAAGCCGCAGGCGTTGCATAAGGTTTCGTCAATCACGAGGGGGCCTTCACCCTCCAAGGGAGGATGGAGGGCCGGGCAACCGAAGAAATCCAGACAATGGCGGCAATCCCTGCACTCAGGCCCCACCACGAAGGTTTTGGCCCGCTTCTTCTGACCTAAACGCTGCAGATAGAGAATGCACGGCGAGCGGGAGATGATCACCCGCACCCCGGTATCCGCCACAGCCTCTTTTATGGCCGCCAACGTCGGGCGATACTGCAGGGGGTTGACGACCTTGACTTTTTCGACCCCAAGCCCCTGCACCACTTTATAAATATCCAGGCTGCTTCCCCCGTAACCGGGCGGGGCCGGTGTGACCCCGGGATGGGGTTGGTGGCCGGTCATGGCAGTGGTGCCATTGTCCAGGATGATGAGCAGGAAATCGTGATTGTTGTGAACCGCATTAACCAAGCCCGGTAATCCAGAATGGAAAAAAGTGGAATCGCCGATAAAGGCAATGACCTTCTGCCCCGTGGCCTTGGCAATGCCAGCGGCGGTGCTGATACTGGAGCCCATGCATAGGAGGTAATCGGCCATGCTCAGGGGCGGCAGTAATCCCAAAGTATAACAGCCGATATCGGTGGGAAAGACGCCCTCCACCCCCAAATCTCTTAAGGCGATTTTGACTGCATAATAGGATGCCCGATGGGAACAGCCGGGGCAAAGGTTGGGCGGCCGTTCCGGCAGCGGTCGGCCCAAGAGGGTAACCGGGTCCAAGGGTTGGGGTGGAGTATAGGGCACCTGAAAAAACTCAGCCATGACCTGCCGGACCAAACCGGGATGATATTCAAAGAGGCGGCTGAAGAGCCCCGGCCCCTTTCCCCGGATCACCGGCGGATGATCCAGATCTGCGGCAATAGCCCGGACCCCTTCCTCCAGATATGGTTCTAATTCTTCCACTACCAGGACTTTCTCCACGCTGGCCAGATAGTTCCGGAGGAGCTGGATCGGCAAGGGATGAGTGAAGCCCAGGCGGAGGTGGCGGACCTGATCTTGGAGCCCCAGATCAGCAATGGCATCTTGGGCATAGGCTGAGCCGACACCACTGGAAATGACGCCCCAGGCCCCCTGCCCCTGCACTCTATTGAACGCCGAGGTTTCGGCCAGGGCCGCGGCCTTGGCTTGCTGCTCCAAGAGGATCCCATGGGCCCGGCGGGCCACGGCCGGTACCATGACATACCGGAGGGGATTTTTTTCAAAATGCCCCTGGCGTTGAGGGGGGCGGAGGGTGCCCAGCACCACCACCCCGCGGCTGTGGTTGATCCGGGTGGTCGTCCGCAGGATAACCGGCAGCTGCAACTCTTCGGACAGCTCAAAGGCCATGGCCGTCATGTCCTTGGCCTCCTGGGCGCTGGCTGGCTCCAACATGGGCAACCCCGAGAGCTTGGCATAATAACGGTTATCCTGCTCATTCTGACTGGAGAACAGGGCAGGATCGTCAGCGGAGACCAGGACCAGTCCCCCTTTAACCCCACTGTACGCCAAGGTCATGAGGGTGTCGGCGGCCACATTGACTCCGACATGCTTCATGGCGCACATGACCCGCAAACCAGAGGCAGCAGCCCCGGCAGCCACTTCGAGGGCCACTTTTTCATTGGTGGCATATTCAAAATAGAGATCAGTTTCCAGAGATAGTTGGTAGAAACGGTCTCCGATTTCGGACGAGGGGGTACCGGGGTACATGGTGGCCAGGGCCACCCCTGCCTCCAGGGCCCCCCGGACTATGGCTTCGTTTCCCAGCAACAACCGTTTCTCGCCAGCCTGACCGGCCAATAATGGGTGCATACCATACCTCAAGATTCAAGCAACGCTGCAATATCAGACAGAAGTCAGCCCCCGGGCACTACCCGCCGCCGGCTCGGCCCAGCCCGGTGGCCTAGGGGGCAACTTTTTTCATGTTACCAGTTGCCAAGCGGAAATTTTGAATTACCATATATACATTCGCCTGACAATAAAAAATTATGCAGAGAGCAAACCTTCGACCGCGGAAAAAACACTTGCAAATTCAATAAGAGGCGTTTATATATCTCTGTCGTTACTCTGGTCAACGCCTTGTCGGGGGGAAGCTGTGAGAGAAGTGGGAAATATTCGATTCAGCCAGGATCATCTCTGGGCCCGCTTGGAAGAGGATGGCCGCGTTACCATCGGCATCTCCGATTATCTGCAGGAAGCATTAGGAGAGATCCACAACATCCGCCTGCCCGAAGAGGGGGAGGAGCTCATTAAAGACGAGGTCTTTAGCCTCATCGAAGCCCAGGATGGCCGTCGTGAACTGGTGGCCCCGCTCTCGGGAGAGGTGGTCGAAGTCAATTATGAGCTGAACGATGTCCCGGAATTGGCCAACGAAGACCCGTATGACGAAGGCTGGATTCTCCGTCTGGACATGACGGCTCCCGGGGAGTTCAATGAACTGCTCACTGAAGAAGAATATGATGAATTTCTGAAAGAAGAAGCAGATTTCGAATACGACGAAGACTTCGAAGAGGATTTCCCTGAAGAAGAGGACGATTAAGGCCCTACTGACCGTCTTTCCCGCCAGCCCATTAGGGCATCGCCCCCTGCCCCTTCCCCTGGGGGACTCGCTCCTGGAACGTTGCAAAGCACGGCCACGTTATCCGGAGGTCAACGGCTTTTGGCCGGGAGCTGGGGCAGTGGTCAGCCGCTGCCAGTCAATCTCGCGCACAGCGCCCGTCCCGGCCTCAGACTGCCGACCGTCTCTCTCTTTGCCGTGGCTCCCTGCTCTCTGCCCATCACGCCGCATTTCTCGGGAAGGCGTCTGCCCCCTGGAGGGTCTTACCCTGTTTAACATGGGAAATTAGGTACATATAAAATGTTAGCGAAAATCTGGCAAGGCCTCGCCTCGATCCGGTTGGCCCTTTTGGCTCTCCTCCTCGTGGGGGTGGGCTCTATCCTGGGCACTTTATTGCCCCAACGGCAATCGTGGGAGTATTACCAGGAGCACTTCGGCAACACCCTGACGACCATCATCTGGTATCTTGGGCTGGACAATATCTATCGCAGCCCCCTTTTCCTGGGCTTCATTGCTCTGCTCCTCATCAACTTGATCGCCTGTTCCCTGAAGCGTTTCCCCGAAGTCTGGCGCCAACTCCGTCGGCCCCCAGATCTGGCCCGGTTTCAAAACCTGCCCCAGCGGCTGCAGGTTACCTGGAACCACCGGGGGCAGTCACCCCTGACTTGGATGGAGGAAACCTTACCCCGCCTTATCGGTCGGGGTATCCACCTGGAACACGAGGGCACTCACTGGTATCTGAGCCATCAGGGCCGGTGGGGCCGCCTGGGGCCATATCTGATCCATTTAAGCATTATCATCGTGGTGCTTGGCGCCATGTTGGGCAATCTCTATGGATTTCAGGGCCAGATCAACTTGCTGACGGGCGAGACCACCGATATCCTGCAGCTCACCGATCCTCCTGGAGAAAAAAAACTGGATTTCAGCGTCAGATTAGACCGCTTTCAGGTCAGCTATTATCCCAACGGTACTCCCCAGGAATTCCGTTCTGATTTGACTTTTCTGCAAGGGGGACAGGCTGTCCGCCAGGCCATCCTGCGGGTCAATGACCCAGTCACTTTCGGCCATTTGACCTTTTACCAATCCACCTACCAGACCATGCCACAAGGACCGGTGATCCTGGAGATAACTTTGGGAGACCAGACCACCACCCTCTCCGCCCCCCTGCGGCAACGGCTGCCTTTGCCCGATGATCAAGGCATGATCATGGTCTGGAAGGTGGAAAGCAATATCATGGGGCTGGGGCCAGCCGTGCAGTTGGCCTACCGACCGCCCAGCGGTGGTCACCCCCTCTTGTTCTGGGTGCTGTTGGATGGCAGCCGAGGGCAGCCACCCCAACCCGGCCCCCACACCGTTCGCATCAAACATTTGGAGTTAACCTACAGCTCGGGCCTGTTGGTCAAATACGATCCGGGCGTCTGGCTGGTTTACTTGGGGTTTCTCCTGATGCTGCCCGGCTTCTGGATGGCCCTTTTCGTGCCGCGCCAGCGGTGGGCCGTGGCCGTGACGCCATCTAAACAGGGAAAATTCCGCATTACCGTTGCCGGCGTTGGAGATCGCCACAAGATCGCCTGGCAGCGGCGGTTGGCCAAACTCCAGGCCGCGATTGAGGAACAAGCATGAGTGCCAAACTCCTGGGATGGGTTCTATTGCTCTATTTTGTCGGCGGGTTGCTCTATCTGGTGGCCGCAGTCTTCCAGCAGCGCCAGTTGAACAATCTGGCCCGCTGGCCAGTCTTGGGCGGCTGGGGTCTCCATTCCCTCAGCCTCATTTGGCGGTGGGTGGAGTCTCATCAATTAAACATCGGGCATGCCCCTCTAGCCAACTTTTATGAGTCCCTCCTTTTCTTTTCCTGGGCCGTAATCTGCATCGCCTACCTCTCTTTTTGGCGGCAGATGCGGGATTATCTGGCCAGCTTCGTGACGTTCCTGGCCTGTCTTATCCTGGCTTACGCCTCCTTTGGCGGCCACGCCAGCGAGATCATGCCCATTATGCCAGCCCTGAAAAGTAACTGGCTGGTCATTCACGTTGTCACCTGTTTTCTGGCCTACGCTGCTTTTGCTCTGGGGTTTGGCGCGGCCATCCTCTATCTTTTCACCTCCCGTCGGAGTGACGGCAGAAAGCCACGCCAGACCAACTTTCCCATAACCAGCGGAGAATTGGACGAACTGATCTATCGGGCTAATCTCATCGGCCTCTTTCTTCTCACTCTGGGCATAATCACGGGGGCCGTGTGGGCAGAATCGGCTTGGGGGCGCTACTGGAGTTGGGACCCCAAAGAAACCTGGTCCCTGATTACATGGCTGATTTATGCAGGCCTCATCCATGCTCGCTTCGCCCGGGGCTGGCAGGGCCGGCGCATCGCTGTCCTGGCGGTAGTGGGATTTGCCGCCGTCCTCTTCACTTACTTCGGCGTGAGTTTTCTCCTCCCTGGCCTGCATGCGTATCTCACCTAAGGGTGAGGGAAAGAGGATGAGAGTGATCAATCTTGGCTAACCGACAATCTTATTATCGAATGGTTCTCGAATGACCTTTTATTCCTTATGTTCCTCTCCTCATGCCGGCAGGATAAGGGAGGGGGCAAAATATCTCTTTCCTTGCAATTTGGTATAATCAGAACGCAGAGGGGGCAGGTCTCAGACCTGCCCCTATCATTTCCCCATTTTCCCGTTTTACCTTAAACCCTACTCCGTCTCACTGCGCAAAACGGCCACAAAGGCGCTCTGGGGGATCATGACGTTTCCCACCATCTTCATGCGCTTCTTGCCTTTTTTCTGCTTCTCCAACAGCTTGCGCTTCCGGGTAATGTCGCCGCCATAGCATTTGGCCGTGACGTCTTTCCGGAACGGCGAGATGGTGGAGCGGGAAATGATCTTGCCGCCGATGGCCCCCTGAATGGCGATCTTGAATTGCTGCCGGGGGATCTCCTCCTTCAGGCGTTCACAGATCCGCACGCCCCAATCCCGGGCCCGGTCCTTAAAGACGATGGTGGAGAGGGCGTCAACTTTCTCCCCATTCACCAGGATGTCCAATTTGACTAGCTCGCTTTCCCGATAATCGATGAGCTCATAGTCAAAGGAGCCATACCCCTGGGTGATGGTCTTGAGTTTATCATAAAAATCAAAGAGAACCTCTGCCAGCGGCATTTCCACCCGGATTTCAATGCGTCCCGGCGAAGGATAGGTAAAGGTGGCATTGCCCCCCCGGCGCTCCAAGCAGAGCTTCATGACCGCGCCCAGATATCGCTCCGGCATGATGATGCTGGCCCGGATATAGGGCTCAAAGCATTTTTTAATGCGGGCCGGATCTGGATACAGTTGGGGGTTGTCCACCGCCACGGTGGTGCCGTCCGTGAGGAGAAATTCATAGCGCACGCTGGGGGTGGTCATGATGAGGGATTGGTCATACTCCCGCTCCAGCCGTTCCTGGACGATGTCCAGGTGCAGCAGCCCGAGAAAACCGCAACGGAAGCCTTGCCCCAAGGCAACCGAGGAGTCTTTGGTATACACCAAGGCGGCGTCATTGAGCTTATACTTCTCCAGGGCTTCGGCCAAGGATTGATAATCATCTGCGGCCATGGGATAAATGGAAGAGAAGACCACCGGCTTGACCTCTTTGAAGCCAGGCAAAGGCGCAGCGGCTGGACGGCTGTCCGAGGTAATGGTATCGCCCACCCGGGTATCGGCAACGGTCTTGATGCCGGCAATGAGGTAGCCCACCATGCCGGCGCTCAGGGCTGGCAGTGGCTGCCGCTGCAGGCGAAAAAGACCCACTTCCTCCACCTTGTAGACCGCCTTATTGGACATGAAGCGGACCATTTCCCCGGTCCGGAGCGTCCCTTGGAAAACCCGGCAGGAGACGATGACGCCCCGATAGGGATCGTAATACGCATCAAAAATGAGGGCTGCCAGGGGGTCGTGCGGGTCCCCTTGGGGAGGCGGAATCCGCTGCACGATGGCCTCCAATACCGCGTCGATGCCGATCCCCTCCTTGGCTGAGCAGAGGATCGCCTCGTCGGGATCCAACCCCAATTCCCGGTCGATCTGCTCCTGGACCATTTCTACATCCGCCGAAGGCAGGTCGATCTTATTGATGACCGGGATGATGGTAAGATCGTGCTCCATGGCCAGATATAGGTTGGCCAGGGTCTGGGCCTGCACCCCTTGGGAAGCATCCACCAAGAGCAGCACCCCTTCACAAGAGGCCAGAGCTCGACTTACCTCATAAGAAAAATCCACATGCCCAGGCGTATCGATGAGATTGAGGCTGTACTCCAGGCCATCCGCGGCCTTATACGGCAGGGTAATGGTGTTGCTTTTGATGGTAATACCCCGCTCCCGCTCAATATCCATGGTGTCCAGGAGCTGGTCCCGAAACTCCCGGGCCCCCACCAGACCGGTGCGCTGGATCAGCCGGTCCGCCAAGGTGGACTTGCCGTGGTCAATGTGAGCAATAATGCTGAAGTTACGGATAGTAGTTACCATCTCTCATCAGGAAGCGCTGCTGGAAAAACTCTGGAGCTGCTTGGGCGGTGAGGGTTTCCCGCACTTTGCCAGAGGTGCTGAGAACTATAACCAAGGACCGCCCTCTATCCCTTAATGTCTCCTTCCCTCCCCTTTGCCAGCGTGCCGTTTACCGCTCCCCCGGGACGACCCTTTGGAAGCCGGCTCGGGTGATAGTGGCAAAATAAAAGGGGGGGCCGATTTCTTCCTGGGCCGCGGCCATCTTCTCCAGAAAGGCGCGACAGAGCTCCAGGATGTCGGCAAGGTGCAGCCCCTCGCCTAAGGCCTTGAACAGGCGCATCTCCATGCCAAGATTGCGGGGCATGACCAAGAGGGGTCTCACCGGTGTCACCTTAAACGGCAGGGCATTGTTTTCGCTCTCGATGAGGTAGATCTGATATTGTGATTCCGGATCTTCCAGGGAGTAGCCGGTTAGGATAAAATTCAGGCGGCGGAACTCTTCCTGGTCCTCTGGGCCATGAGCCTCAAGATAAGCGCCATACTGGTCCGAAAGGAAGGGCACGGCAAACTCTAGGATATCCTCCACCCCCAGCAGGCCTCGACGCTGCACCTCCTGACGCAGCAGATGCGTTAAGGGGATGCTCACCCCTGAGCCGCCGCTGACGATACCGCAATACCGCCCCAACGGGAAGAGTTTCTCCACAGAAAAAAATTCCTTGTCCCCCGTCGGGGTGAACCGGGTAGCCCGGCTGTCGGAGGCCATGATAATGCCGTGTTGATTAAAGCCCACCAAAGTTTGGGTCATGAAGTTTCCTTTTGTATAAGTACAATCCGATTGGTATTCGTGCCTTTCTGGAGATTCCTGACCCCCCAACATTGGGAGGTCTTGGTGAAGGTTTGGGAATTAATGAGCACCAGCAGCGGCGTGAGGCCGGCCTCCCGGGCCGCCGGCACCACTAGGGTTTCCAGGAGGAGCTTGCCGCCCCGCACCTCCCCTACCTCAAAGGCCACATGGCCGCCGGGGACTAAGAGCCGCTGCAATTCTTGGAACACTGCGGTCATCCGGACTTGCCATTGCTGGGGATCCTTGAGCTGCCAGATTGGTACCTGCGCTGCGTCCAAGCCGTTGAACCAGCAGCGCAGCCAATTATCTGTCTGGTAGTCTACCACATCCAGGAAGGGGGGGGAAGTCACCACCAGACTGACGGGGGCATCGGGAATGACAGGCGTCTGGTCGCAGGAAGTAGTGAGGAGCACGCTCCGGTCCGCCATGTCCCATAATTGGCGTCGTTCCCTGTCGGTCAGTCCAGCCAGCAGCGTCCGGCTTTTCTTCACAATGATGTCGGCGACATCCCGGGGCGGCGGTGTCTGCCCCCGTTTTTCATTAATCTTCCGCTGGGAGGCCACCGACACCGCCTGGTTGGGCGGCATAGTATAGACGGAAAAAAAGCCCTTGGAATGACCGGTGAGGCGATTGGTGGCCACCATCCGGATCCAGGCGTCCACGGCATCCAGGGAGCCCTGCTGTTCCCGATTCAGCAGGTAGGCCCGCAGGTTCGTAATGGCCGTCAGGGTCTGGGGATGATAGAAGACCAGCAGCTCTTCGTCAATTTCCACCGGCTTAGCAAAATCAATCTGGGCCAGCCGGGCCTTCACCTCCTGGAGCTCCGGCGGCTGCAGCCGCGGCCGCACCAGAATCTGGCTTAACGGGTTGATATCGCAGCCATACGGCACCCGCCCCAGCAGGGCCGCCTCCAGGAGGGTGGTCCCCCGCCCCATAAAAGGGTCATAGACCACCTCTCCGGGTTGCGTCAGCCGCTCAATGAAAAACCGCGGCAACTGCGGCTTGAAACAGGCCCGATAGGAAATCTCGTGGAGCGTATGCGCCGCCCGCTGCTTGGCGGTCCAGAATTCGTTGATATAAACGGGAATCTTGACGGCGGGATCGGGAAAGGCGGCGACGGTGGTCGACTGGCCAAATTCACGAAAGTTTCTGATGCCAGCAATAAATTCCGGCAGGCCGGCAGGGCGAAGCTGCGGCTCAGGGCCGAATAAGGGAAGCTGACTGCCAGTCATATTTCTTTAATCTTTCATAGATCATGTAAGAAATCTTTTAAGGTCCTCAAGGAGGCAAAAAGTTGTTTTGCTCTCCTTTGCGCTGCATCCAACCGCCGTGATTCACTGAGATCTTGCCATCCACAAATCCATATTCTCACCGCCTCGGCACGTACACCTCCCGAGGTTTGATGCCGTCCGACGGCCCCACCAGGCCCTCTTTTTCCATCATCTCGATGATACGGGCAGCCCGGTTGTAGCCGATGCGCAGGCGGCGCTGCAACATGGAGATGGAGGCCTGGCGGGTCTCCGCCACGATCTCGATGGCGTCAGCGTATTTTTCGTCCTTGTCGCCCATCTCCTCTTCCTGGCGCTCCTCCTCCTGCATGGCCAGGATGCCCGGTTCAAATACCGGCGCCTGCTGGGTCTTGAGGTATTCCACCACCCGTTTCACTTCCTCTTCCGAAACGTAGGCGCCATGGATGCGCTTCAGGCGGGACGTGCCTGGCGGGATAAAGAGCATGTCCCCCAGACCCAGGAGGCGTTCCGCGCCGATGGTGTCCAGGATGGTGCGGGAATCCACCTTCGAGGACACCTGGAAGGAAATGCGGGTCGGGAAGTTGGCCTTGATGAGGCCGGTGATCACATCCACCGACGGCCGTTGGGTGGCCAGAATCAAGTGGATGCCCGCAGCCCGGGATTTTTGCGCCAGCCGGATGAGATACTCCTCCGTCTCCCGAGAGGAGACCAGCATAAGGTCGGCCAATTCATCGATGATGATCACAATGTAGGGGAGCAAGCGCAGCTGCGGTTCCTCATCCTCCTCTTCGGTGTAAACCCGCTGTTCTTTGATTAGTTTCTGGTTATAGGTCTCGATGTTGCGGACTTCCAGGTCCGACAGGAGGCTGTAACGCCGTTCCATCTCGTCCACGGCCCACCGCAGGGCCGTGGTGGCCACCTTGGGGTTGGTGACTACCGGATGCAGCAGGTGAGGGATGCCTTCATAGGTGGATAGCTCAATGCGTTTGGGGTCCACCATGAGAAAACGCACCTCTTCCGGAGTGGCCTTGTAAAGGATGCTGATGATCATGGCGTTGAGGCCGACGCTCTTGCCTGTGCCGGTGGCCCCGGCAATGAGCAGATGGGGCATCTTGGCTAGATCCGCCACCACCGGCTGGCCGGTGATGTCTTTACCCAAAGCAATGGTCAAGCGGGACGGCGACTTATGATATACCTCATTGACCAGGACTTCCCGCAGGGTGACGAGCTGGCGTTTGGGATTGGGCACCTCAATGCCGATGACGGCCTTGCCCGGCACCGGGGCCACGATGCGGATGGACAGGGCCTTGAGGGCCAGGGCCAGGTCGTCGGCCAAACCGGTGACCTTGCTAATCTTGACGCCCAGAGCCGGCTCAAATTCGATCATGGTGATCACTGGCCCCGGCCGGATGGCCACCACCTTGCCCTCTACGCCGAAGTGCATGAGGGTGGTCTCCAATTTCTTGGCCTGGGCCAAAAGAGCCTCCTCCTGAACTTGCTGGTCATAGGGGGGCGGCGGGGATAGGAAATCCAGGGGCGGCAACTGGAAATGGCTGATGGCCGGCAACTTTGGCCTTTTTGGTTTCTTGGGTTTGGCCTCCACTGCCGGGGCTGCCGGTGATGGCCCAGGGGCCGGGGTCGCCACCGCCTCCAGCACCGGCGGCGGTACCACCGGCGGGTCCAGCACCGGGGTTACCTCTTCCTGAGGGGGATGGGCGATTTCCGGGGGTAGTTCTTTCGGCACCACCGGCTTCTTGATACGGATTAGCTCCACCTCCGGCTCGGTGGCGGGATAGCTGGGCCGCGGTCGGACCAAGCGGCTGAGGCGATCCCCCAGGCGGCGCAGGAGAGCCACATACGACAAGCGGGTAATTCCCATGAAGCTGGCCAAAGCCACTGCCAGGAAGAACAGTAAACTGCCAGCCAGGTTCAAGACCGGTTGGACTTGCTGGGCCAACCAAGTGCCCAGCCACCCGCCTCCGGCTATTTGTCCGGTGCGCCAGGCCAGAGTGGGCCAGCCGAGGGCCAAGAGACCGGCGCTGGCCACGGGCAGACCCACGTAGGCCGTTCCGGTCCAGGGGGTCAGGTTCGCCCAAGCCCCCTGAAAACACTGTAAGGCCAGCCAACTCACGAGGATGGGTACCCAGAAGGCCGCCAGCCCCAGCCCCCCCATCAGCCAGGCCGCGACCAGGGCACCCACCTTACCCCCCCAATTGGTCACCATCGGCACTTTCCCGAGAGCGGCGAGGGTCTGGGGATCGGTCGGTTGATAGGAAACCAGGCTGAGGATGAGGAAAAGGTCCAACGCCAGCAACAGGAACGCAAACAGCTCCTGGCTGAGGCGGCGTCCTGGCACCGGCGCCGGTGCCGACGCAGCCCGCATATTCCTGGCATTCTTCTTCTGGATCTTGGTTCGTTTCGGACTAGGCATAAGAAAATGTTAGGAAATTTATTGTTGTTATTGTATCCCCATCTCCCGGCGATTGCAATCCACAACCACTGCCACACGTTACCCTGGCAAGGGCACCATCCCGGCGATAAGGGCGAGGGAGGCCGGAATTACGATGATCTCCTACCTTTACTTTGTTATAAAAAGCGATTATGTTATGAGAACCAGATACCGTTTTGGTCATTGGTCGAAAACGAGCCAGCCGGGAGGATATCTCCTCGTCGGCCCCGGGAACCAGGCGGTAGGCGTAGTGCTGTCCCGCCCCCGAGGTGGCTGGCCAAGTATATCCCCGGTATTGCAAAACCTCAGAAGGAGGGAACCATTTGCCGACCCCACCCAAATCTCCGATTGAGATCTATCAGCTTTTAAATAAATCCAATTGTCGGGAATGCGGTGAGAAAACCTGTCTGGCCTTTGCCAGCGCGGTCTTCCTGAATCAGCGCCAGTTGGCTGATTGCCCGCACCTTCCTCCCGAATTAGCCCAACAGCTCGCAGATCCCACAAATCCTCGTAAACCCTTTGAGCCCGGCGTGGAGTTTGTCAAACAGTTGCAGAGGGAAGTAGCCAAGATCGACTTGTCAGCGGCTGCCGCCCGGGTCGGCGGCACCTTTGCCAACGACAAGTTGACCCTGAAGGTCCTGGGCAAGGATTTCAGTGTTGATACCCAAGGCAATCTCAGCGCCACCATCCACATCAACCCCTGGGTAGCGGTGCCTGTCTTAAGCTATATCCTCCACGGCGAAGGCCTACCTCCGGCCAACGTCTGGGTCACCCTGCGGGAGTTAAGAGAAGGCCGGGAGCGCTATCCCCTGTTCCAACGCCAGTGTGAGGAGCCTTTGAAGCGGATCGCCGACACCTACCCCGACCTTTTTGACGATCTGGTGCGGCTTTTTGCTGGCCATAGGGCTGCCAAGCATCTCAATTCCGATATCGCCGTGGTGCTCTGGCCGCTCCCCAAGATTCCCATCATGATCTGCTATTGGCTGCCCGATGACGGTATGGATTCCAGCCTCAATGTCTTTTTCGACGCCAACGCTGATCGCAATCTGGACACCGATTCGCTGTATATCCTAGGCGTAGGCTTGGCCCACATGTTGAAGAAGATCGCCCGTCGCCATGGCCTGGGACCACTCCCCCTCCAGCCCGTTGTCCAGACGCTGGCCCATCCAGCTGGCATCGAGGAACGTTAAGGGAGTGGGGAGGCAACCGTTAATCGGCAGAAGTTTTCTGCTGCTCTTTGGCCGCGGCCAGTCGGTTGAGTTCCTCCATGAATTCGGTGATATCGCTGAAGTGGCGGTAAACAGAGGCAAAACGGACATAGGCGACGTCATCCCATTGGTGGAGTTGGGCCATGACTTTTTCGCCGATGAGGGAGGAAGGGACTTCTTTCTTGCCGGATTCCTGGAGTTCCCTCTCCAGGTTATCCAGAAATTGCTCGATATCATCAATACTCACCGGCCGCTTTTCGCAGGCTTTTTTAATGCCTTCATATACCTTACTGCGGCTATAAGCCTCCCGCCGGCCGTCTTTCTTGATGATCAGGGGGGTTATATCTTCTACTTTTTCATAGGTGGTGAAGCGGCGCTTGCAGTCCAGGCATTCTCGGCGTCGGCGGATGGCGTTGGCCTCCCGGCTCAGGCGGGAATCCGCTACCCGGGTTTTTAAACTGCGGCAGTATGGACAACGCACAACTACCTCGCCTCTGGGGCTAATCGCAATACCACTCCCTGGCAAAGAGGGGGTAGCCGCGGCAGAACTCCTTTACCTGGCTGCCGATACG
>CAZARS010000003.1:0-8870 GCA_964487625.1 uncultured Desulfobacca sp. | reverse complement strand
TCTTCATCGTGGGGCGCGGACAGCACCTCATGGATAAAGGCCGCTACCTGGCGCATCTCGGCCTCTTTCATCCCTCGCGTGGTCAGGGCAGGCGACCCGAGACGGATCCCGGAAGTAACATTGGGCGAATTCGGGTCAAAGGGGATGCGGTTTTTATTCACGGTAATGCCTGCCTTATCCAGGGCCTTTTCGGCGTCCCGGCCAGTCATCTGCAGGTTGGTCAGATCGATGAGGAGCAGGTGGTTATCCGTGCCCCCGGTTACCAGCTGATAGCCATAACGCCGGAATTCTGCGGCCAACGTCTGGGCATTGCGGATGATCTGTTGTTGGTAGCGCCGGAAGGCCGGCCGCAAGGCTTCCTGAAAGGCCACGGCCTTGGCGGCGATGATGTGCATTAACGGCCCACCTTGAATCCCTGGGGAGAGGGAATTGTTCAAGCGCTCGGCGTATGTCTGTTTTTTGCCCTTGATCTCAATCTCTTGACTGCGGGCCAGGATCAGGCCGCCCCGGGGGCCTCGCAGGGTCTTATGGGTCGTGGAGGTGACAAAATCCGCCACCGGGATGGGAGAGGGATGGAGACCCGCAGCCACCAGCCCGGCGATATGGGCTATGTCCACCATGAGATATGCATTATAAGTTTTGGCCAATTCGGCAAAACGGGCAAAATCAATGATCCGGGGATAGGCACTGGCCCCGGCCACCAACAGTTTCGGCCGGTGGGCCTTTAATTTTGCCTCGATCTCGGCAAAATCGATCTCTCCGGTCTCCCTCGTGACTCCATAGTAATAAGCCTGATAAATCTGTCCGGAAAAATTGACCTTGGCCCCATGGGACAAGTGGCCACCATGAGCTAAATCCATGCCCAGAATGGCGTCCCCAGGATCGAGGAAGGCAAAATAGATGGCCATATTGGCCTGGGAGCCCGAATGGGGTTGGACATTGGCATAATCTGCCTGGAAAAGCTGCTTTACCCGTTCTATGGCCAGGTTCTCGGCAATGTCCACATATTCACACCCTCCATAATAGCGGCGGCCAGGATACCCTTCGGCATATTTATGCGTCAGAACCGACCCCTGGGCTTCCAAGACGGCAGGGCTGACAAAATTTTCGGAGGCGATGAGTTCCAGCTTCTCCAGCTGGCGCTGCTCTTCCCATTGAATGGCCTGGTAAATTTCGGGGTCTATCTGAGCCAACGATCGCATGCCATCACCTTAACAGATTTTTTCCCCTCGGGATGCCCCCGGGTCTATGAGATTTAGGCGTTCCTGATGCCGCCCGCCTTCAAAGGGAGTAGTCAGCCACACCCGGACAATTTCTCGGGCTAGTCCCGGCCCCACAATGCGCCCCCCCATAACCAGCAGGTTGGCATTATTATGGAGGCGGCTCATCCGGGCCGTATACAGTTCTTGGCAGAGAGCGGCCCGGATGCCCGGGAAACGATTGGCCGCCATGGACATACCGAGACCGGTGCCGCAGATGAGAATGCCCCGACTGCCGGGGTTGGCCAAGATAGCTTGCACCACTTTATGGGCATAATCGGGATAATTCACCGACGTGCCGGCGCAATCACACCCCAGGTCCTGAAACGGCCATTGCAACTCTTGCAGGTACTTCACCACGACCGCTTTCAGGTCAAATCCGGCATGATCACTGCCTAAATAGAGGGTTTCCATGGAGTTCACGGGATATACCGTTTAAAGATTAAGACCGCGTTGGTGCCGCCGAAACCGAAGGAATTGGACATGACCACATGAATGGGCAGCTGGCGAGCCTGATTGGGGACATAATCCAAGTCACATTCCGGATCGGGGGTTTCATAGTTGATGGTGGGCGGGGCGACGTTATCCCGGATACTGAGGATCGAAAAAATCGCTTCCACGGCTCCAGCACCGCCCAACAGGTGGCCAGTCATGGATTTGGTGGCGCTAATGGGAATGCGGTAGGCCCGTTCCCCGAAGACCTTTTTGATGGCCATGGTTTCGGAGACATCATTCAAGGGCGTTGAGGTCCCATGGGCGTTGATGTGATCCACGTCTGCGGGGGTGAGGCCGGCGTCGGCCAGGGCCTGTTGCATGCACAACACCGCCCCCGCCCCATCCGGGGAAGGGGCAGTCATGTGATACGCATCGCCGGTCAAGCCATAGCCCGCCACCTCAGCATAGATTTTGGCACCCCGGGCTTTGGCGAACTCCAGTTCCTCCATGATCATGATGCCACCACCCTCCGCCATGACAAAACCGTCCCGGTGGAGGTCGAACGGTCGGGAGGCCTTCTCCGGCTCGGCATTGCGGGTGGACAAGGCCTTTAAGGAGTTGAACCCGGCCACTCCCAGCGGTGTGATCACCGATTCCACGCCGCCGGTGATCATGGCCTTGGCAGCCCCCCGTTGGATAATTTTAAAGGCATCACCCACCGCATGGGCGCCGGAAGCACAGGCAGTTACCGTGGAGGTATTGGGACCTTGCGCCCCGAAATGCATGGCCACCATCCCGGGAGCCATATTGGCAATGAGCATGGGAATGAAAAAGGGGCTGATCTTCTTGGGACCGCGTTCCAGGAGGACCTTGTGATATTTTTCAATGGTGGCCAAGCCACCCAAACCACACCCCACGATGGACCCCACGTGGGGCTGCAGGTCCGGGGTTATCTCCAATCCAGCATCGTCCATGGCCATTACCGCCGCCGCCACCGCCATCTGGATGAACCGGTCCATCCGTTTGATGAGTTTCGGCGATATAAATTTTTCCGGCTGAAAATCTGATATTTCGCCGGCAATGGTGGTTTCAAAACCGGTGGCATCAAAACTGGTAATGGGACCGATGCCGGATCTACCGGCTAAGATGCCCTCCCAGGTCGGCTCGACGCCGATTCCCAGGGGGGTTAACATTCCTAGTCCCGTGACAACAACCCGCACACTCATGCCAAACCTCGCAATTGATCCCTGAACGCCGGCCACAGCCGGGAGCAAACCCTCGTTATAATGTACCTGGTCGGCGCCGCGACGGCAAGGGCCTTAAGACGTATGGGCTTTGATATAATCCAGGACATCCTGGACAGTCCGCAATTTTTCGGCTTCTTCATCAGCTATTTCGATATCAAATTCTTCTTCCATAGCCATAATTAATTCAACTAAGTCCAGGGAATCTGCCCCCAGATCATCAATAAAAGCCGCTTCGGGAACCACTTCGGATTTATCCACCCCCAAACGGTCAGCGATGATTTCGATTACTCTGTCCTCGGTTGCACCCATCTGAATTCTCCTCCCTGATCCGGTTAATCAGCTGAACTATAGATAATTTCATAAAAAATAAAAAACAAAGCCTGGTGGCTGGGGCGGCTATGGCGGTTATCTGGACTTAAGCCATGATCAGGCCGCCATTGACATGAATGACTTCGCCGGTGATATAGGCAGCCGCCTCCGAGGCCAAGAAGGCCACCACGGCGGCCACGTCTTCGGGAGCACCGAAGCGGTTTAAGGGAATCTGGGCCAACATCTCGGCCCGAACCTTCTCCGGCAGGTTGGCCGTCATCTCGGTCTCGATGAACCCCGGGGCCACGGCATTGACGGTAATCTGGCGGGAGGCCAACTCCCGCGCTGCAGCCTTGGTCAGGCCAATCAAGCCGGCCTTGGAGGCGGCATAATTGGCTTGACCGGGATTGCCCATATAAGCCACCACCGACGAGATATTGATAATCCTTCCCCAACGTTGCTTCATCATGGGCCGGCAGGCCGCCTTCAGGCAATGAAAAGCGCCCTTGAGATTCACGCTCAGTACCTGATCCCACTCTTCCTCTTTCAGGCGGGCTATCAGATTATCCCGGGCAATACCAGCATTATTCACTAAGACATCCAGGCGCCCCTCGGCCTTGACCAAAGCATCGATCGCCTTGCTCACTTCCTCGGCCTCGGCCACATTAAAGGGCAGAACCTCGGCGGCGGCCCCCCGGGCCATGGCCAGCTCGGCGGTTTCCTTAGCCTGTTCCAGATTGGCTACATCATTGATGTAAATTTTGGTCTGCGGTTGGGCCAGAGCCACCGCGCAGGCTCGGCCAATCCCCCGGGCCGCGCCCGTCACCAGGATAACACGATGCTGATCAGCCATGCCCCCTCCTCACCGATTGGCTTTAATCTGCTGAATCAAGGCTGGCACTATCTCAAAGACGTCGCCCACCAAACCGATGTCGGCGATCTGAAAAATGGGTGCCTCGGGATCACGATTGATGGCCACGATGAGATCGGCTGCTTGCATACCCACGATATGTTGGGCCGCCCCGGAGATCCCACAAGCAATGTAGAGTTTCGGTGCGACAGTCTTGCCGGTCTGGCCGATCTGGTGTTGATACGAGATCCAGCCGGCGTCCACTGCGGCTCGAGTTGCTCCCACCGCGCCGCCGAGCAATTCGGCCAACTCTTCCAATAAACGGAAATTCTTGGCATCCTGAAGGCCCCGCCCCCCGGCCACAATCACCTCAGCCTCGGCCAGCGGCACCTTGTCCACGAGCTCGGAAATTGTTTCCACAAAACGGCAGCGATAGCTACGGTCCAACTCGGGAAGCTGCACCGGGATGATTTCACCCTGACGGCTGTCATCCAAGGGAAGGGGTTTCATGACTCGGGGACGAACGGTGGCCATTTGGGGATACGAGTGGGGTGTGATGATGGTGGCCATGATATTGCCACCAAAAGCCGGGCGGGTCTGCAGGAGGCGTTTGGTCTCTGGATCGATGGCAAAGGCAGTGCAATCGGCCGTCAAGCCCGTATCCAGGACCGCGGCCACCCGGGGGATGAAGGCTCGCCCCACATAGGTGGCACCTGCCAGAATGATTTCTGGTTTAAAGCGACGAGCCAAGGCGGTCAGGGCATCGGCATAGGGTTCTTCCACAAAGTCAGCTAATATGGGGTGATCGACTACATAGACTTTGTCCGCCCCTGCGGCGATGAGGGTATTGGCCAACCCTGCCAGAGCGTGACCAAACAACACGGCGGCCACTGGCACCTGCAGCGACTCGGCCAAACGCCGGCCCTCTCCGAGGAGTTCCAGAGCCACCGGGGCCAACCGCCCCCGGCGCTGTTCGGCAAAGACCCAGATGCCGTCCTCCGGGCGAGGCCGGGCCTGTTCCTGGGGAGCCTCCGGTGGGAGTGCTAAGGCCGCAAATTCACAGACCTCCACACAGGCCCCGCAGAGGGTACAGGCCTCGTTCACGGCCACCTTGTCATCGACCAGCGTCAGCGCCTCAAAGGGGCAAACTGACAAGCATTGCCCGCAACCGGTACATTTATCTGCGAAAATAATTATGGACATGAAGATCTGATCAATTAGTTGAGAAAGATACAACGTGCGTCACGCATTGGTCCAGCTTCGACCAAATTGCCCCACGCCTTTGGGAAACCACCATCTAACTTGCTCCTGCCTTGTAAGGCCCTCTTTTTTTAAGAGAGGATTTAGCAAGGGGATCCAGCAGGTTTTGTAGCAATGGTGGATTACGGAGAGGCCCGGGAACTTGCCCGAAGGCTAGCCGGCCCTCTGCCATTTTTGCAAACGGGCCCAAAGGGCCGCAGCCAGCTCCTCGGGTGAACCCTGGAGGATCTCTCTTTCTCCCCGGGGGGGCGGAGGGAAAATTTTCACCACCCGAGTATACGAACCCTGATATCCCACCTGGTCAGCTGCCACATCAAGATCGGCCAAGGTCCACACCGGGATGGTGGCGGATTTGGCCCGCAATTTGGCCTTAAATGACGGCAGTCGGGGCGTGTTGATCTCTTTGACCACGGTAATGAGGGCCGGCAACTGCACTTCTACCTGATCGTAGCCATGATCCAGCAGTCGCTCCACCTGCAGGGTATCGGAGTCGGCGAAGACCAATTTGCGGGCCCAAGCCACATGGGGGATATTCAAAAATGCCGCCAATTCCGGCCCCACCTGGGCCGTGTCCCCATCGATGGCCTGCTTGCCGCAGAAAATCAGCTCGGCCCCCCCCAGACGCCGGATGGCCGCTGCCAGGGTAAAGGCCGTCGCCCACGTATCCGCTCCCGCAAAGGCCCGGTCGGAGAGGAGAATGGCCCGATCTGCGCCATAGGTCAAGGCTTCTCGGAGGGCACTTTCTGCTTGGGGCGGCCCCATGGACAGGACGATCACTTCGCCGCCCTGCTGCTCCCGCACCCGCAACCCCTCCTCCAAGGCGTAGAGGTCAAAGGGGTTGATGATGCTCTGCACCCCCTCCCGTTGCAGGTTGAAGGTTTCGGGGTCCAGGCGGACATTCTGTGATTCCGGGACCTGTTTAAGGCAAACAACAATTTTCATGAGAATGGGACCTGGTTCTGAGGCAAGACGCCCTGGGCACCTTAAGGACGTTTTTTGGCATACTCTTTATTGAGGGCCTGACCGATGATATTCCGCAAGATCTGGTTGGTGCCCTCAAAAATCTGAAATATCTTGGCATCCCGCATCATTTTTTCCACGGGATACTCCCGCATGTACCCATGGCCTCCCATGACCTGCACTGCATCGGTAGTCACGCGCATGGCCACATCCGTGGTAAAAACCTTGGCCATGGCCGCTTCTTTGGAAAAATCCTTGGGGTTGGTGTCAATAAAGCGGGCCACGGCATAGGTCAGGGCCCTTGCCGCCTCAATCTGGGTGGCCATGTCCGCCAGCATATGTTGAATGGCTTGAAAGCCGATGATGGGGTGGCCGAATTGATGGCGCTGCCGGGCAAACAACACCGCTTCATCCAAAGCGGCCTGCGCCAGCCCCAGTGCCAGCGCCCCGATGCCGGGACGGGCATAGTCCAGGGTTTTGAGGGCGATAATAAAGCCCAACCCCTCTTTGCCGATGAGCCGGTCCGCCGGAATCCGACAATCTTGGAAGGCAATCTCCCGGGTAGCGGACGCCCGGATCCCCATTTTACGCTCTTTTTTGCCGAACGACACGCCGGGATCATCGGCCTGCACCACAAAGGCACTGGCGCCCCGCGCCCCCTTGGCCTTATCGGTCAGGGCGATCACGGTGTACAGGCCCGCCTCGCCGGCGTTGGTGATCCATTGTTTGGTGCCGTTGAGGACATAATAATCGCCGTCCCGGACGGCGGTGGTCTGAATGGCTCCGGCGTCGCTGCCGGCCTGGGACTCGGTGAGGGCAAAGGCCGCTAACAGCTCACCGCGGACAAGGGGAGGAAAGTAACGGCTCTTCTGGGCCTCTGAGCCAAACAGCAGGAGGGGATAGGCCCCCAGAAACGTGGCGGCGTAGGTCGTCCCGACCCCGACACAAGCCGTGCCGATGGCCTCTAAGACCAGACAGCTTTCCAGACAGCCCAGACCCAGGCCACCATATTCCTCGGGGATGATGATGCCAAAGAGGTCGGCCTGAGCCATTTCCTGCATCAGCTCAGTGGGAAAGATCTCCTCTTCATCCAAGTGCGCCCGTACCGGCTTAATGCGTTCTTCGGCAACCTGCCGGGCCAACTCCTGCAGCAACCGCTGCTCTTCGGTCAGCATATATTCCATGCTTTACCCTTTAATCCTCGGATTTGGGAACCACCAACCGTCCTTTATACACGCCGCAATGAGGGCAGGCATGGTGGGGCAGGCGATATTCATTACATTGCGGGCAGACCGCCAAGTTCGGCAAGGTAATGTGATGGTGGGACCGCCGCATCTTCTTCTTGGAAACGGAGGTCCGATGTTTCGGTAGAGCCACGGTATCTACTCCTCTTGCAAAAGTAAACGGGGAAAATATTATTTTTTGTCTTCAACCCGGAGGCTGCAGGGCCAGTTCGTGAACTTGGCCCGGGGCTGACCGTCCAGGATGCTTTTTCAAGAAGATGGCTTGTCTTTTTTTAACTGTGCCAGCACCGCCAACGGCCCCACGGTCGCCTGAGCCTGACAGGTGCATGGTTCGCGGTTGAGATTGGCACCGCAACGCCGGCACAACCCCAGACAGTTTTCGTCACACAGCGGCTTTAACGGCAGCGCCAAGAGGATCTGCTCCCGCAAGATGGCGTTAAGACCCAAGGTGTCACCGGCGCAGTATTCCTCATCTAAATCTGCGGCGCTTAACTCCAGCTCAGCCTCCAATTTGGGCTGGCTCCCCATCTTTATGAGCATCTCAAAGGTGGCGAGGACCGGCTGGGTAAAGGTGTCTAAACATCGGCTGCAGGTGGTGGTCAACTCACCCTGGAGTCGGCCCTGTAGGAGAATATTACCGTCATGGCGCTCCACGTGGACCGAGCCACGGATGGGTGAGGCCAGGGAGAACTCCAAACCGGGTTCATCACGGAGCCAGTGGCTGAACCATTCTTGATCCAGCACCACCGGAATATCCAGACCTTCCCAGGTGATGCGCTCCAGTGGGATCTCTAAGGGAATCGGTTTTTTCATAACTGAATTTGGGGCTGATTGGCCTTATAGCCAAGCAAACATAAAATATTAATTATAAGGAAAATGAAATAGCTGTCAAGCTTTGGCGGCAGATTTGACCCAAGTTTTTCTCTCCCTGGGCAGAAACCGAATGGCCGTTCGCCTCTCAGGCAGGGTGCGCAAAAAAAGGGTGTGGCGGCCTGAGGACCGAGCCACACCCCTGATAAAAGGAGAATTGCTATCTATTGTGAGAAGATTAACGTTTTACTTTGACTTTCTTCTTCACAACCTTTTTCTTCTTAATGACTCTCACGGGTCTTACCGATGCCATGGCGGCACAGACTTCCTCGGCTGCTTTTTCAGCACGCATTGCAGCCGTTTCGGCGCGATTAGCAGCAGCTTGCGCTTTTGCTATCGGTTGTTTAGCAGCCTGTGCAGCATTGTCAGCGCTGGTAGCAGCGACTGCGGCACGGTCGGCAGCAGCTTTGGCCTGCTCCATTACCATCTTACATTC
>CAZARS010000002.1:64476-69781 GCA_964487625.1 uncultured Desulfobacca sp. | reverse complement strand
AGCCGCTGCCAATTCCCTTATATCCTGAGGCCAATCCAAGAGACGTCGGCCGGGTTGCGGGTCTGAAAGGCCATAGCCGGGCCTCTCCGGGGCCAACAGTCGGATACCCCAGGCTGCGGCTAGGGACGCCGCCCCCCGCGCCATGATCCGGGAACCGGGTGTACCGTGAAAAAAGAACAACGGCCAGCCCTGGGGATCACCATAATCAGCATAGCCTAAACGGCGTCCGTCGGCCAAGCGCACCACTGCGCCCCTATCCTCGCCGTTCTGCCCCCTACCCATGCCTCATCCTCACAAAAGCTCTGATTGCCCTTTTGATGACACTTGGCCAGGCATTGCCTACCGCCAACAAGCGAGCAGGCCCTTAAGCCAGGCTCTTGTTTCAGGGCAGAAAAACCAACAAAACGGGGAGACCCATAGATCTCCCCGCTCCCATTAGCGCCATCAGGTTACCAGGTCGTGCTTTTTTCCCGCCTCGAGCACTTCAATACTTCATGGCAATATAACTTTGGCTCCTCCAATTATAACACTTTACAATTTAACCGGTTGTTTTGTTTCAGGCCGGTCTTTTCAAGGGGGATGTTATTTAATAGAATCCTTGAGAGACTTGCCAGGTTTAAATTTGATCACTTTGGTTGCAGCAATTTTGATGGGTTCACCTGTCTGAGGATTACGGCCTTCCCGTTCCTTCCGTTCGGATACTGTGAAGGTGCCAAACCCTGCCAACGAGATCCGGCCTTCGGTCTGGAGGATATTGGTAACAGTCTTAACGAAGGCGTTCAAGGTCTTTTCAACCTCGGACTTTTTTACCTGGCTTTCTGCCGCAATCTGCGCAATTAACTCTCCCTTTGTCATAACCTCCCTCCCTTTTCTTATAAAATAGACAAGTTATCAAGATAGTGCAACCCTGCGCACCCCCGATAGCCCGAGCCTGACGACAACAGTATTATGGTGCACATTTTTATGGCGTTTATTTGGAGATCGGCAGAAGATAACCAAAAGGACGTGATATAATAAACTTGCCGTAAATTTGTTTATCCATAGCATAGATACTCTCATCTTGACAATAAAAAATTGTATTTTTTGGGGCCGGTGTTGCAGATTTTTTGGGTAACGGTGGATAGGGGTACGAACGCCAACTCCCTGGTAAGTCATTGAGGGCGGGTCTTTTTATCTTTATCCCCTTTTTGATGCCTGATTTTGATGAGTTCTGGATTAAACTAACTTTTCTCTAGCGCGGCGAGGCAGATCTAGTCTGATGGACATAACCCTATGATATCATTGCGGGGCAGTCATCTGTTGGCCAGCAGGGGTTATTGGCCAGAACGCAGTAAGAAAACCGTGCCCATGATACTAAAGATGAGATTGGCCAGCCAAGCGGCTACCACCACGGGAAGGACACCGATCTGTCCCAGGGATAAGCAGAAACTGAAGAGGAGCCAATAAACAAAGACTAGGCCGATCCCAAAGGCGATGGCCGCCGGAATATGCATCTTTTCCTGCCAGAAGATCAGGGCCCCGCCGATCAGAGTGACAATCAGCGGCGTCATCGCCATGGCGATGCGACTATGGAGCTCCACCCAATAAGGGCGGGAGTCGTAACCATCCCGCTCCAAGCGTTTGATATACCGCCACAGGTCAATGCCGGTCATCTCAGTGATTTTCCGCTCAAGATTGGCAAAATCTTCTGGCCGCTCGGTAAGCACGATAGTCCGGGAGCGGAACGTCTCCCCTACAATCGCGCCACTCACGCCAAAAGATTGTACGGTACCATCAAAGAACAGCCAATTCTTCCCGGTCCATTGGGCTCGGCGGGCTGCCACGAATTGAATCAGATGAAAATGCGGATCAAAGACATAGATCCGCACGTCCCCCATGGTCTTGGTATCCCGTCGGAAATCTGTGATGTTAAGAATTACCCGATCCCCCTTGTACCAGATATACTTCATCTCCACCAATTCCCGCAGGGGCTTCTTATCCACCTGGGTCTCCCAGATAGAGTTGATGACTTGGGTCAACAGTGGGTTCACTCGGAGATTAAGGAGGAGCAAGAGCAGGACCAGCCCCACGGCAATGACCAACAGGGGTTGGAGGAGACTAAGGGGGTTGACACCGGCACACTTGATGGCAATGGTCTCATTATGGCGGGAGAGCAGACCGAAGGTGATGATTACCCCCAAGACGACGGCTGCGGGTAAGACCTGGGCGGTGGCAATGGGCATCTTGGCCGCAAAGTATTTGACAATCGTTGCCAGTCCGGCTTGGGCCCGCAAGAGTCGATCTATTTTCTCAAAAAAATCAATGAGTAAATAAATGCTAACAAAAGCTGTCAGGGTGAGGGTAAAATTGCGGGCGAATTCTCGCCCCACATACCGGGACAAAATCTGCATCCGGCAGAAGGCGAAGCAGCGGGTGGTGGGTTTGTCTACCATGATTACCGGTCTTGGGTTAATCTTTAACTGATCACAAGAGGCTCATGGTGGGAGAGGCGGCGTTTCTCCGACCAAAATCGCCTTTTGGTTTTTCCCCCTGGTCTGCGGTTATCCCTGATCCAGTTCATCCAGTATGCCCGCAGCTCCTTCCCCGCCATGCGGAGAGAAGGTGGGGATGAGAGCAAAAGGTAATTATTTCCTTATCACTATATCACTACTGTCCGGCCACGTTTTTGCATAAGGTTGATGGCGCCTTGGTATCTCTTATATCCGTCTCATTTTATCATGCTGAGGGAGTCTAGCGACCGGAGAATCTCAGATCCTTTACTGCGCTCAGGATGACAAGAGAAAAGAAGCCAGGGGGGAAGGCTCTTTGTGGCTTTTGGCGTCCTTTTTCAAGCTCTGCAAGAAGCCTACCGGACACTCTTGTTGCCTTATATTATTTTTTTGATCACCACTGACCGGAGCTCGCTCCGCTGCCAATGCCACTCGTTTTTAGGTAGACGATTATTCGGAATAAGTCGTGTCGACGCCTCTGCCTTTAGGCCTGCATCTGTCCATTGCCGGAGGGCTACCCCAAGCCCTGGTGCGCGCCTCTGCTCTTGGATGCGGCGCCCTGCAGCTTTTTGTGCAGAACCCCCGATCTTGGCGGGAGCGACCTGTTCCGGAGGTCGAGGTTATCCGGTTCCGGGAGGAACGCCAACGCCGCCACCTTGACATCGTGGTGGCCCATCTGTCCTATCTGCCCAATCTGGCGGCCAGCGATGAGGTCCTCTGGCAACGCTCCTGGGCCCGCCTGCGGTCGGAACTTGCTCTGGCCAAAGCCCTGGGGGTGGATTATCTGGTCTGCCATCCTGGTCATGCCGCGGATGCTCCGGCTGGCCGAGAGAGATTGTTGGCTGGTCTCGACGCCACGTTAGCCGCCCTGCCGCCACCCCCCCTGCTCCTCTTGGAAAATACGGCCGGGCAAAGAAATACCCTAGGTGCCGATCTCAGGGAGTTGGGTCAGCTGCTCACCGCTTGCCAGGCGCCACTGGGCCTCTGTCTGGATACGGCCCATGCCTTTGCGGCTGGCTATAATCTGCGCCACGCGGCCCAGCGGCGGCAACTGTTGGCGGAAATCGCCTCTGGCCCAGGACTGGACACCCTCAAACTGATCCACCTCAATGACTCCCTGTATCCTTGTGGCTCCCGGCGGGACCGGCATTGGCATCTGGGGGCAGGGAAGATCGGCTCTGCCGCCCTGGGCGCGATGTTGCGCCATTATATCGGCCAGGTAGCCGCCATTATCCTGGAAACCCCTCAGCAAGAGCCAGGCGATGATGCCCGCAACCTGGCCATCGCTCGGGGTCTGGCTGCGGCTGCTTTTACGGGAAACGCAGCAGGGACACGCCCAACTCTGGATCAAGACAGCGACTGACGGCTGGCCCCGTCAACTCCAGCACCAGGATTTCCGCCACCAGGTAGACTTCATTTTCCTGGCGCAGGCAACCGGTAAGGGTAGCTTGGCCTTTGCCCAAGGCACCGTGGAGATGGAGCTTGGGTTGATCTTCTTCCCAGAAGAGGTTGCCAACCCCCAGGATCTCCCAGCCCTGGGAAAAAGCAGTCCACACCGGCACGGGCGGCAACTCTGGTTGAGTCGGACCGGTCACTAGCTGGCCCTGGCGCAAGGCCCCAAGAAATAACAGCCAAGCCGCTCTGACCTGCTGCTCCCGGGCAAATTGCGTGATCTCCTGGATTAAGTCCTCGCCATGGGCCATCTTGAGGAGGAATAGACGCCCGAGGCCGGTCTGCAGCACTTCCATAATCTCTTGCTCCTGGCAGTTCCCGTCTGAACCGGGGGAGGTTGAAAAAGCAAATTGTTTGAATGTACTTCAACTACAAAAAAGTGCAATATATTTTCGGGAGTTAAGCAGGGCCAAGGAATGGGCCCTGCCCTTGCGGCTCGCTGGGCTTCACAGAAAGTAGTTGTCTGTTGGCCGCCCCCATGGTAGTTTAGGGGCAAAGATAACGTATTTTAAGGAATTAGCAAGCCTCCTATGAGAACCCGGATTCGCATCGGCACTCGGGGCAGTGCTTTGGCTTTGGCCCAAGCCGGCCTGGTGCAGCAGCAATTGCAGGCGCGCTATCCCCAGCGCCGCGTCGAGCTCCAAATCATTAAGACCACCGGTGATAAAATTCAGGATGTGCCTTTGGCCAAGATCGGCGGCAAAGGACTCTTCACCAAGGAAATCGAGCTGGCCATCTTAGGCGGCGAGGTGGATCTTGGGGTGCATAGCATGAAGGATGTTCCCACCGAGGTGCCGCCCGGTCTGGTTATCGGGGTGACCACGGCCCGGGAGGACCCCCGGGACGCCTTTATCTCCAAGACCTATCAACGTCTCGCTGACATTCCGGCGGGCGGCCGGATCGGTACGGGCAGTCTCCGGCGCAAGGCCCAACTGCTCCATCTCCGCCCCGACCTGGAGATCATCCCCCTGCGCGGCAATGTGGACACCCGCTTGCGGAAATTGGTGGAAGAAAAGCTCGATGCCATTATTCTGGCCTGCGCTGGCTTGCGGCGCTTAGGGCGAGCTGGCGAAATTACGGACCTACTCCCCCCTACCACGATGCTGCCGGCTATCGGCCAGGGGGCTTTAGGCTTGGAATTTCGGGAAGATGACGAGGAGATCAAAACTCTCTTGGCCTTCCTGGACGATCCGGCCAGTCGGGTGGCCGTGGCCGCAGAACGAGCCTTTCTGGCCCGCCTGGAGGGCGGCTGTCAGGTACCTATTGCCGCGTATGGACAGGTCCAAAACGGTGAGGTCGTCTTGGATGGCCTCATCGGCGATCTAACGGGCCACCGTCTCTTTCGGGATCAAATACGGGGGCCG
>CAZARS010000002.1:61692-64466 GCA_964487625.1 uncultured Desulfobacca sp. | reverse complement strand
CAACTTCTTTGGGACAAAAACTGGCCGAACGGCTGTTGGCCCAAGGGGGGGCCCGGATCCTCTCGGAGGTCTATGGTCGCTGTTTCACCTGAAACTTTACACAGTCATACCAACGCTTAGCCTTTGCCTCCCCCTGTTCTCGGGGCTTCGTGGATGCTAGCTCCGGCTTGTAGATTTGACTTGCAAATTTTCGCAAAAAACCTGAAAATACTATGACTCTTAGGTTTGCCAGGGAGAGCTGGCAGCCTCGCCAGGGAATGACAAAATGCCTATTTGCCAAAGGAGGAGAAACATGCAAGGAAAAAGGACCGTGATGGTGGCCCTCTTGGCCCTTTTCAGCCTGGTGCTTGCCGGCGTTGTCCAGGCTCAGGCCCCGACCGCCAAAAGTGTGGTCATCGGCCTCACCGCCTCGCAGACTGGCAAACTGAATGTTGAGGGTATGCGGCAAATTAATGGTCTTAACCTCTGGATGGAACGGGTCAATGCGGCTGGCGGGGTTAAACTGGCAGATGGCTCCGTGGTCAAATTCAGCGCCAAATACTATGATGATGAGAGCAATAAAGGCCGGGTCCAGGAGCTCTACACCAAATTAATCAACGATGATAAAGCCAATTTCCTGGTCAGCCCGTATAGCAGCGGCCTCACCGATGCCGCCGCCGTCATCGCCCAACAGAACAACCGCATTATGATCACAGCCGGCGCCGCCTCGGACTCGACCTATAAGAAAGGGTTTACCTTGGTCTATCAGACCTATACGCCGGCCAGCCGCTACCTGACCGGGGCCGTAGATATTTTGGCCAAACTGAACCCCCAAGCTAAAAAAATCGCCATCGTCCATGAAAAAGACAAGTTCTCCACGGATGTGGTCAATGATTTAAAGCAATATGCCGAGGGCAAGGGCTATCAGATTGTCTTGTTTGAGGGTTACGACTCCGGCACCACTGATTTCGCCCCCTTCATCAATAAATTCCCCAAGGATCTGGACGCCATCATGGGAGGCGGCCATTTTGCCGATACCAGCACCATGGCCAAGCAGCTCCACGAGAAGGGAATTAAGCCCACCGTGGTGGCCTTGCTGGTGGCGCCGCCGGAGCCCAAATTTGCTGAATTGGGAGAAGCGGCGGTTGGTATCATCGGCCCCAGCCAGTGGGAACCGGCTGCCAAATATGCTCCGGAAGCGGCCCAAGCCAAAGGTCTGGAGTGGTTCGGCCCCACCGTGGCGGAATTTATAGAGGCCTATAAGAAAAAGTATAACGAAGAACCCTCCTATCATAGCGCCGGTGGCTTTGTGGCCGGCCTGCTCCTGGAAAAAGCCATCCAGAAGGCTGGGAGCATTGATACTGAGAAGGTCAAGGCCGCACTGGATGCCATGGACATCATGACATTCTATGGTCATATTAAATTTGACAACACCCCTGCGGCCCATGGCCTACAAGTCGGCCACGATATGATTTATATCCAATGGCAGAAAGACGCCAAAGGCAATCTTGTCAAAGAAGTGGTCTGGCCGGAGGATGCCAAAACCAAAGACGCAATCCCCCTACCCAAAAAGAAATAATCACCGGGCCGGGTTCGCCCGGCCCCATTTGAAGCGTGCCCTATGCAACTATTCACTTCCCTCATCGACGGTATCCTCATCGGGTTTGTCTATGGCGTAGCGGCAGTTGGTCTGACCCTGATCTGGGGGGTGATGAGCGTCATCAACCTCAGCCACGGCCCGGTCATGGCCTTGGGGATGTTCAGCACCTACCTGCTGTTTACCAACTTCGGGGTGAATCCATACTTGGCCCTTATCGGTGTGGCCGTCTTCGGCCTGATCCTGGGTTTGCTGATTTACACAGTGGCCGTGCACCGGGTCATTTCGGCTCCCCACCTATCCAGTCTCCTGGCTACCTTTGCCGTCAATATGATCATCATCGGCATCGGCACCGCGGTTTTTAGCACCTCCCCCCATAACATTGATTTCACCTTGGGTTCCCTGCACTTAGGACCCATCATCCTGCCGGCTACCCGCCTGTTGGCAGCGCTGGCAGCCATCGTCTTCACGGTGTTGCTCTATCTGTTCCTCTATTTCACGAAACCAGGTAAGGCCATCCGGGCAGTGGCCAATAACCGTATGGCCGCGGAACTGATGGGCATACCCTCGGCCCAGGTGCTGGCCCTGAGCTTCGGCATCGGCACGGCCCTGGCTTGTGTAGCCGGTGGCCTCATCGCCACCTTTTTCCCCTTCACCATCCTCAGCGGTGGGCCGTACGAACTCAAGTCCTTCGTCATCTGCGTCCTGGGCGGCCTTGGGAACCCCCTCGGCGCCCTCTTGGGCGGCCTGCTCTTGGGAGGTTTGGAAGGCCTCATCCCCACCTTCATGCCCGTCAGTTGGGTGCCGGTCCTCGAATTCGGACTGTTCATTTTAGTATTGCTGGTGAAGCCCAGCGGTCTGTTGGGAGCCAAATCATGAAGGCCTTGCGACAACCCGGCTTCTGGCTGCCTGTGTTGTTCATCTTGGTCTGGGGCTTGTATGTCTTATTGGTGGGCCAGGATAGCACCCGGGAACAGGCATTCACTTTGCTCATGTTCGTGGGTTTGGCCTCCAGCCTCAATATTCTGCTCGGCTATACCGGCTATGTGAGCTTCGGCCACATCGTCTTTTTCGGCCTGGGGGGCTACAGCGGTTTTTATTTCTTAAGTGCCCAGAATTTCCCGCTGCTGCTGGCAGCCATATTGGGGGGGGGGGTCTCCGCAGTCTTGGCCGGCCTCATCGGCCTAGCGGTGCTCCG
>CAZARS010000002.1:16256-61682 GCA_964487625.1 uncultured Desulfobacca sp. | reverse complement strand
CTTTGCCCTGGCCACCATTGGGGTCAACGAGGCAGCCCGAGCCTTTGTCAGCAATTTCGAGCCGTTCGGTGGCGCCACCGGTCTGTTTGTCAATTATTCGGTTTATCAGGGGTTCGGCGGCCCCGGCCCGGCCTTGTGGCGGACCTTTATTTATCTATGGATTACTGTCCTGATCATCGTCGTCGTCAGCTACATCATTAAAAACTCCCGTTTTGGGTTGGGTCTGCTGGCCATTCGGGAAGATGAAGATGCGGCCATGGTCATGGGCGTCAAGGCTCCCCGGGCCAAAACCTATGCGTATATGTTTTCGGCCTTTTTTCCAGGTGTTATCGGCACCCTATATTTTTTCAAAAACGGCAATGTGGAGCCGGGCGACGCCTTTCACCTGCACATGTCCATTGAGATGTTGGTCATGGTAATGTTGGGAGGCATGGGCACGGTTTTGGGGCCGGTCATTGGCGCGGTCACCTATCAGGGTTTGCGGGGTTTTCTCCTCACCAGCCCCCTGTTCAAAAACCTTCATCTGGCCATTGCCGGTGTCTTTCTTCTCCTCATTGTCCTCTTTGTGCCGGCCGGGGCCATTGGGTGGCTGCGGGAGCGGTTCTTGCAATTACGGAAGGTATTGGAATGATTCTGGAAGTTCAGGGAGTGAGCAAACGCTTCGGCGGCCTCCAAGCCCTCAGCAACGTCAGTTTTACCCTGCCGGAAGGGCGAATTTTGGGTCTGATCGGCCCGAACGGGGCTGGCAAGACCACTTTGTTCAACGTGATCAACGGCGTTTATAAACCTGACGTGGGCACCGTCATCTTCCGGGGCGAAGATATCACCGGCAAGCCACCCTATGAAGTGGCCCAACGGGGCTTGGCCCGCACCTATCAAGTGGTCCGGCCCTTGCAGGAACTGACCGTCCGGGAAAATGTCATGGTGGGCGCCTGTTTTGGCCGGGAAAAACACTACAAAACCCCTGCTGCCCACATCGCCGATGAGGTCATGACCTTCGTCGGCTTGGCCAAAAAAGCTGACCAACTGGCTGGCAGCCTGAACGTGGCCGAGAAAAAGCGCCTGGAGATGGCCCGAGCCTTGGCGGCCCGCCCCTATCTGCTCCTTTTGGATGAGGTGTTGGCCGGCCTGAATCCTTCAGAGATTGCCGCCATGATTGAGACAGTCCGGCAGATTCGGGATCAGGGCATCACGATTTTCATGATTGAGCACGTGATGCAGGCCCTCATGACCCTCTCCGACGACGTGATTGTCCTGGATTACGGCGAACTCATCGCCGCCGGCACCCCCGAAGAAGTAGTGGAAAACCCCAAAGTAGTGGAAGCCTACCTGGGCGACCCCAAGATCGCTCAACGGTTATTGGCCCAAGAGACCCCGGAAGCATTATCCTAACAAGCACTGCGGCTCGCCAGACCGAAGCCCAAAATATCGTGTTGCTGGAGTAAAGGCATGGATGTCCTGGAAGTTGCCGATCTGACCTCTGGGTATGGGGAAGTGCAGATCCTCTGGGGAATCAACCTGAAACTAGCCCAGGGAAAATTAACCACCTTGGTGGGTTCCAACGGGGTGGGCAAAACGACCCTGCTACGCACTATCATGGGATTGCTGCGGGCTACCCAGGGGACGGTCATTTTTGCTGGCCAAGATGTGACCAAACTTTCCCCCCATGCCCGGGCCAACCTGGGCCTGGTCTTGGTGCCCGAAGGACGGCAATTGTTCACTGACATGACGGTCCAAGAAAACCTGGAAATGGGTGCCTTTTCCAAACGGGCCCAGCCCCATATAAAGGAAAACTTGGAAAAAGTCTTTGCCCTCTTCCCTCGCTTGGCAGAGCGCCGCACCCAGAAAGCCGGCACCCTGAGCGGTGGCGAACAGCAGATGGTGGCCGTAGCCCGGGGTCTGATGGCCGAGCCTCAACTGCTTATTCTCGACGAACTTTCCCTGGGCCTCTCCCCACTCCTGGCCCTCAATCTCTTTGAATCACTCCTGACCTTAAAAAAGTCCGGTCTGACCATGCTCTTGGTGGAACAGAACGTCCAAATGGCCTTGGCCGTGAGCGATTATGGCTATGTCTTGGCCGAAGGCAAGGTCCAACTCGAGGGCGAGGCCCGGGCCCTCCTCAATAATAAAGAAGTGCAGCGGACATACTTGGGAATTTGAGAAGGGAAAACTACAGCTCAAAAATCAAGGCATATCATGAAGGTCTGGCAAGTTCTTGCCAAGCTTGCAACAGGGCGCCAAAAGCCTAAAAACCTTCCACCAATGGTTTTTCTTTTGTCATCCTGAGCGAAGCGAAGGATCTGAGAAATACCAAGGCGCCATTAATCTAATGCAAAAATATTGCCGGACAGGAGTGAAGGTTCAAAGAACTCCGTAGCCCCTTTCTTCGCATAGTCTCATGCCGCTCTGCCGTCCCCTTTCCCGGGCCAGGTCCTGTTGGAGGTGAGCTTAACTGGATTGATTTTTTCCCCCTTGCCCTTGACAACGAAGAAATTTCCAGATATATAAATTTGTTCGATCTGTTCTGGAGAGGAATATGAAGACCTTTGTTGCTCGTGAAAAAGAGGTAGGGAAACAGTGGCACCTCGTGGATGCCACCGATCAGGTGGTGGGGCGCTTGGCCAGTCGTATTGCCATGTTATTGCGGGGGAAGACCAAGCCGATTTTCACCCCCCACTGTGACACCGGCGATTTTGTGGTGGTCGTGAACGCCGAAAAAGCAGTCTTTACCGGCCGCAAGTTGGACAAAAAGGTTTATTATCGCCACAGCGGCTATATGGGGGGCACCAAAGCCGTCACCGCCCGCCAGCTTATGCAGACCAAACCAGAGGAAGTGTTGCGGAAAGCAGTCTGGGGCATGCTGCCGAAAAATAGCCTGGGCCGGCGTCTTTTCAAGAAACTTAAGGTGTATGCCGGGCCAGAGCATCCCCATCAGGCCCAAAAACCGGTACCTCTGGCTTAAGTATTTCATTGTCTGGGAGAACCTATGGCCCAACCATTTGATATCCATGCCGTGGGCAAACGGAAGAATTCCATTGCCCGCATCTATTTGCGCCCGGGAACCGGCAAGATTGTCGTTAACAAAAGAGAGTTTGAGGATTATTTTCCAGTAGAAATTTCTCGGATGATCATCCGCCAACCGCTAGAATTGGTCAATGTTGGCCCTGAGTTGGATATTTATGTAAATGTCCAGGGAGGCGGCGTGTTCGGCCAGGCCGGGGCCATCAAACAGGGGTTGAGCAAGGCCCTCTTGCAGCTGAACCCTGAATTCCGTCCCATTCTGAAAAAAGCCGGTTTCCTGACCCGGGATGCCCGTATTAAAGAACGGAAGAAATACGGCCAGCGGGGCGCCCGGGCTCGGTTCCAGTATTCCAAACGGTAAGCGGCGGTTACTTGTCCTAATCCAGCAGGTACCCGACCCAACTGCCAGGCCGGAGGCGGCAGGCCCGCGTCTGGCCTGGATTGCTTTCGGGAGATAGGATAACCCCGGCATTAAGCGCCCATCAGGTCGGGCCAGGACCAACCCACCATCACGGCAGGCGTAATCATGGCTAGCAATGCAAAGGTAAGGGTAGCCATCATCGGCGGCTCAGGATACACCGGCTTGGAGCTGCTGCGGCTCTTGTTGCGGCATCCGGCAGTGACGGTAACCGCGGTAACCTCCCGGGAACATGAAGGCCACGCTGTGGCCCGAGTTTTCCCGGCCTTGGCGGGGTTCTGCTCACTCTCATTCTCCTGGCCTGATCCGGCCTTGTTGAGCCGGGTTGCTGACTTTTTCTTTGTGGCCCTGCCCCACCAGACGGCCATGAACGTCATCCCCACCCTCCTGAGTGGCGGCGGCAAAGTCGTGGATCTGAGTGCGGATTGCCGTTTCCGGGATAAAGCCGTCTATGAGCAGTGGTATCAGGAACACACTGCACCGGAGTTGTTGGCAGAGGCAGTGTATGGCCTGCCGGAATTATATCGGGAAAAGATTAAAACCGCCCGACTGGTGGGTAATCCGGGGTGTTACCCCACCAGCGTCATCCTTGGGCTGGCTCCCCTCCTCCGGGCCGGACTCATTGATCCTACCAGTATCATCGCCGACTGTAAATCCGGGGCCAGCGGCGCTGGCCGGGGCCTCAACCTGGCTACCCTCTACTGTGAAGTCAATGACGATTTCCGGGCCTATAAGGTGGCGGAGCATCGGCATACGCCGGAGATGGAACAGGAGTTGGGGCTGTTGGCCGGGGCACCCCTGACTATTACCTTCACGCCGCACCTTGTGCCCATGAGCCGGGGCATCCTGGCAACCCTGTACGCCTCCCCGCGGCGCCAGGTGACACCGGAGGAACTACAACAGCTTTATGAGGACTTCTATCGCCAGGAGCCCTTTGTGCGGGTCTGCCCCCCTGGTATCCTGCCCACCACCGTGGCGGTGCGGGGGTCCAATTATTGTGATCTGGCGGTGCGGCTCGACCGTCGGGCCAACCGCGTGATTGTCCTTTCCGCCATCGACAATCTCACCCGCGGGGCCTCCGGGCAGGCGGTGGCCAATATGAACCTCATGTTGGGCTTCCCGGAAACCCAAGGTCTAGACTTGGTGCCATTCCTCCCTTAGGGCCACCTGGCCAGAAAGAAAGGGCACCATGATATCTATCCCCATGGCGCCTCACCCTACCTCTCCTCCCCTCGCCCCTGGGTCATCTCCCGAGGCGCAACGCACTATCCTGCTGACGCTGGAATACGATGGCTCAGCCTACCATGGATGGCAGCGGCAACCCAATGCCCTGACGATTCAGGAAGTGGTGGAAACGGCTCTGGCCAAATTGCTGGGCCACACTGTCCGGGTGCACGGCTCCGGCCGGACCGACGCCGGGGTCCATGCCCTGGGGCAAGTGGCCCACTTCCGTACGGTATCGCAGCTTCCCTTAACAGCCTTCCGGGAAGGGCTCAATAGTCTTTTACCTCGGGATATCGCCGTCCTGGAGGTGAGGGAGGTCCCAGCCGGTTTCCATGCCCGCTACGGAGCCGTGGCCAAAACTTATGAATACCGCATCCTGAATCGACCGACCCGATCGCCGCTGCACCTGCACACCTGTTGGTGGCTCAGCCGCCCGTTGGACCTGAACCTGATGCAAGCCGCCAGCCAGCTGGTGGTGGGGACACATGATTTCGCGGCCTTCCAGGCCTCAGGCAGTGATGTCAAGACCACCGTCCGCCAGGTGAGCCGGGCCTCTTGGCAGGAGTTGCCGGGCGGCTGGAAATATTTTGTGATCACGGCCAATGGTTTCCTACGGGGGATGGTCCGCAATCTGGTGGGTACTCTGGTGGAAGTGGGATGGGGCAAAAGGCCAGTGGAGGATCTAACTCGTATTTTGGCCAGCCGGGATCGGCGACTGGCGGGGCCCAGCGCCCCAGCGGCTGGGCTTTACCTCAAGGAAGTCATTTATCCCGATTCCTGCTTAGCGTCGAGAGGTTCGGAATAGACCAGGCCTTGGCTCGTCGGCCGCAACCTCGCACCCTTTTTTTGCCCCTCGCCGACATTTGAAGTTTTGATCAACGAATTAAAAAACTTACTTGCCTCAACCTCCAATCTATCTTCCCTTCCCCCTTGACCTAAAAATCAGCCACGTGTTGGATCACCTCGACCTCTTGGCCTCGCACCACTTGGCGGGCGCAGGATCGCTGGCGCAGCGCGGGGTCTTGTTGGAGCACAGCATGCACCTCTGCCAGGACGCTCTCCACAGGGAGTTGACTAAGACAGTGCGGGTCTGGACACTGCCGCTGGCGGCACGGGCTGCAGGGGGCACCGGTACGCACCACTCGGTGTTGCCGGCCGCAAGGACCAGTGCGCCAGGGCGCGGTGGGGCCGAAGACTGCCACCACCGGTGTGCCTACTGCTGCGGCCAAATGCATGGGACCGGTATCCGTCGTTACCGCCGCGTCCGCCTGAAACAACAGCCGGGTCAAGTCCCAGAGGTTGGTGCGACCGCTTAAATCCAAGGCTCGGGTCTGCATAGCCTCCTGGCTCTGGGCAATGAGAGACCTATCTCCCTGGCTGCCGGTAAAGATAATTCGGGCCTTGAGTTCCTGGGCCAGGGCGTCTGCTAAGCGGGCAAAGGACGCAGGTGGCCACTGTTTGCTGGGCCAGCGGGTCCCCGGATGGAGCACAATCACTGGACCGCCAGCTTCCTGCCAAATCTCCTGGAGCTGGGCCCCGGCGCCCAGGGGCAGGGCCAAGCGGAAACGCAGAATCGGCGATCTGGCCCCCAAATGTTGGGCCAGCCGGAGGTAACGCCGCGCCGCGTGTTCATCGGGATCGTAGGGGGGCAGCCGCTCATTGAGGGCCAGGTAGCTGTATTCCCTGGTGCCGGCAAAGCCGATTTTGCGGGGGCTGCGGGCCAGCCATGTCCAGAGCGCACTCTTCCCTAGGCCTTGTAGATCCACCACGGCCGTAAAGGGTTGGCGGCGGAGGGCCGCCAACAACTGGCGTACCTCGGCCCAGACCACTGGCCATTGGCGCCAATTCCGGGCAGACCGCAGCCAGCCCTGGCGTCGGCTGATCCAGAGGTAGTCCAGAGCCGGATGGTATTGCAAGATGGGGGCCGCGGCCTCCTCCACCAGCCAGGAAATCTCGGCAGTGGGAAAGGCCGCTCGCAGAGCTTCCAGGGTGGGGAGGGTCTGGATTACATCCCCCAGGGCACTGAGTTTGATAAGCAGCAGGCGGTCGGTGGGCATACGGCCAAAAATTGTCTCAGTGAGGCTTAGGAATCATCATGGCTGCGGAGATCGGCCAGGATCCAAGTTACGGCTTCATCCAAATCCGCCGCGATAAAGGCCGGAGTTACCAATCGCTCGCCTTGATAATGCTCCACCTCACCCTGGCCGTAGCCAGTCAAGACTAGGATGCCTTTGGCGCCCACTGCGGCCGCCACCTGCAGATCATTGAAGCGGTCCCCCACCATGTACGACTTCTTGAGGTCGATCCCTAGATCTTGCGCCGCCTGCTCCAGCAAGCCGGGCTTGGGTTTCCGACAACGGCAGCCGGCTTCGGGTCCGTGCGCACAGACATAGATGCCATCCAGGCGGGCGCCTTGAGCAGCCAGAAGTTCCTGCATCTTGGCATGCACCTGCTCAATGAGACTGGCCGGAAAATATTGCCGGGCCACGCCTGACTGGTTGGTGACCACCACAACCGCCAGACCGGCCTGGTTTAGGCGGGCGATGGCCCTGGCGCTCTTGGGCAAAAGCTGGAAGCGGCTCAGATGGTTGATGTATCCCATCTCTTCGTTTATGGTACCATCCCGATCCAAAAAGACGGCGCGTCTCATCGTGTCCTCGCCAACCAATATTCCATTTGTTCTAAGACTTCCGGCACAGAAATCAGGTCCAGACATTGATAATGCCCCAGAGGGCAGGTACGTTTCCGGCAGGGTCCGCAAGGGAGTGGATGCCAGATAATCGAGGCATAGGGGGTAAAGGGCCCGGTGGCAAAGGGGTCGGTGGAGCCGAAAATGGCCACCACCGGCGTCCACAGGGCCGCGGCGGCGTGCATCAGGCCGGAATCATTGCTCAAGAGCACGTCTAAGTGGTGAATCACTGCCAGGGCAGTGCGCAGATCCGTCTGGCCCACCAAGTTGACGGGGGGAGTGGCCATGGCCGCAACTAGACGTTGGGCAATGGGCTGATCCCCAGCCCCCCCCAGCAACACCACCAGGGCGTCGTGGCTTTCTTGCAGGGCCGTGGCCACCGCGGCAAAGCGCTCGGGGAACCACTGCTTGGCCGGACCATACCGAGCCCCCGGAGCGAAGCCGATCAACTTCTGCCCCCGGCGCCAGCCGTTGGCCGCCAAGAGCTGAGCTGCGACGGTTTTCTCTGCCGCCGTCAAAACTAATTCCGGGATGCCATCAATGGCCGCCCAGCCGAAGGCCTTGAGGAGACCGGCATAATAATAGACCTGATGGAAACCGGCCATTTTTTCCGGTCCTTGGACCATCTGCGTCAGGAGCCAGCCACGGCAGTCGGTGTTGTAGCCCACCCGGTGGGGGATACCGGCGAGGCGGGCCACCAGAGCTGATTCAAAAGAATTTGGCAGTAAAATCGCCAGGTCAAAGCGCCGGCGCCGAAGCTCCCGGAGTTGGCGATACCATGCCCCCCAGGGGGATTGGGGCGGTTTGGGAAGACAGGGAATAACCTCTGCGATCTCCGGGAGGTTGGCAAAGACTGGGGCGACTCTGGGTAAGGCCAAAACACTCAACCGGGCTGCCGGGAAGAACCGGGGAAGCTGGCGCAACGCGGGCAGCGTTAGGATGGCATCGCCCAGCCAGTTGACCGCCCGGACCAAGATAGTTTTTATCTGGTGGGGAAAAAATTTGCGCCGCCGCTGTACGGTTAAAGTCTGGAGGCTGGCCTGGACTGCCTGAGGCAGGGGCGAATGGTGGTTGCCGATGGCCAGGGGTCGGGGAGGAGGCAGTGTTGTCATTTAGCCCTCCCGTAACAGGCCAGCGGCAGGAGGTGCGCCGGCCAAGGATCCAGGAGCTCAACTTCCAGGGGCACCACATAGATGGGTAAAGCCTCATTCCAAACCCTGGCCAGCCGTACCCAATCCTTCTCGGTCGTGACCAAGCCCTGGACCCTCTCCCGGCGGGCGGCGGCGATGACTTCGGCCACATCCCGGGGTTTATAATCATGGTGGTCCGGGAAGAGGAAAACACGCTGCAGGGTCAGGCCCATTTCCTGGAGATTGGCCGCAAAGGTGGCAGGGCGGGCCACCCCGGCCACCGCCGCCAGCCTTTGGGAGGCCAGAGCAGCCAGCTCGACGCCCTGTTTGGCAGGGTAAACCACGGCGCGAGCCACGCGGAACCGGGCCCGCAACACTACAGCCGAGGGGAAAGCAGCTTTGATCTCCAGCCAGGTCTGGTGATGAAGCTCTTCGCAATACCTCGTCAAGATAAGCACCTGGGCTCGTCGCAGGGTATCCACCGGTTCCCGCAACGGTCCCCGCGGGAGCAACTGCCCATTGCCGAAGGGTTTGGCCGCGTCCAGGAGGACCACGTCCAGATTCCGAGCTAACTGGTAGTGCTGGAAGCCATCGTCAAGCAGCAGCAGATCAGGCTGAAAAGCTTCCCAAGCCAAAAAACCGGCTTGGTAGCGGTCAACTGCGGTGATTATGGGAATTCCCGGTAATTTCAGGGCTAAGAGATAGGCTTCGTCACCAGCCAGAGGAGGATGATACCGGATATGTTCTCCATCACTAATGATCCGCACACCCTTAGCCGTACTGCCATAGCCCCGGCTGATCACCGCAACCCGGCAGCCGGCCTCCTGGTAGTGTCGAGCTAATAAAGCGGTCAAAGGGGTCTTGCCAGTCCCGCCCACTACCAGATTACCGATGCTGATGACCGGTACGGGGAGACGTTGGCGGCGGAGACGACCGGTATCATAGAGGTGTCGACGCCAACGGCTCAAGGAGCCATAAATTTTGGCCGCCAGGGTCGCCACGGCACGCAGCCCAGGGCCAGCCGGCGGTAGCCCGGCTTCCCCTTGCAGTGCACGAAAAGCCTGCTGCCACCAGGGAATCATGAGACTGCGGCGGTCTGCGCCAAGGGGGTAAGGGGTGCGGCAACCTCGCCGTTGTCGTTCTCGGCGCCAAACTGCAGATAATATAAGCGCGCATAGGCCCCTTGGCGCGCTAGGAGTTCCTCATGCCTACCCTCCTCCACGATCCGGCCAGCCTCCAACACCACGATGCGATCGGCATGGCGGATGGTGGAAAGGCGATGGGCAATGATCAGGGTGGTCCGTCCCTGGATGAGATTATCGATGGCCTTCTGGACTTCCTGTTCCGCTTTGGAATCCAAGGAAGAAGTGGCTTCGTCCAGGATGAGGATCGGCGGGTCTTTTAAGATGGCCCGGGCAATGGCCAAGCGTTGGCGCTCCCCTCCGGAAAGCATCACCCCCTGTTCGCCGATAACGGTATCCAGACCCAGGGGCAGGTTTTGGATGAAATCCCAGGCATAGGCAGCTTGGGCCGCCAGGATGATCTCGCCTTCACTGGCCTCGGGGCGGCCATAACTGATATTACGGCGCACCGTATCATTAAAGAGAAATGTCTGTTGGGTGACCACACCGATCTGGCCGCGCAGGGACTGCAGGGTTACTTCCCGGATATCCCAACCATCAATATAGATAGCTCCTTGGGTTACTTCATAAAACCGGGGGAGCAGGTTCACCAGGGTGGTCTTGCCGGCACCGCTGGGGCCCACCAGGGCTACTACTTCCCCCTTGCGCACCACCAGATTGATATCGTGGAGCACCAGCCGGTCTTCATAAGCAAAATTGACGTGCCGGAATTCAATCTCCCGGCTGATGGTGGGCAGCTCTTTGGCCTGAGGGGCATCGGCGATCTCCACCGGCAGGTCCAAGATCTCGTACACCCGCTGGGCTGCGGCCATCCCTTCCTGCACCGAATTATTGATATTACTTAAACTCTTAATGGGTTGATAGAGCATTAGCAGGGCTGCCAAGAAAGAAAAAAATGTCCCCGGGGTGGAAGTCCCTTGAATGACCTGATAACCGCCGTAAAACATGATGGCTGCAATGCCACACCCTCCCAGCAGCTCCATAACCGGCGGTGATAACGCCCGCACCGACACATTTTTCATCCGCAGCCGGAAAAATTCCAGATTCTCTTTGTGGAACCGCTGGATTTCATAATCCTCCCGGCCGAAGGCCTTCACGATCTTATGGCCCACCAGGGTTTCCTGCAGGTGGCTGTTAAGGCGGCTCATGGACACCTGGCTATGGGTGGAAATGCGCCGGAGGCGTTTGCCGAATTTGATGATGGGCAGCACCGCGATGGGAAAGACCACCATGGCGATGAGGGCCAGCCGCCATTCCCGATAAAAGATCACCCCCACCAAGCCGATAATCGTAAAGATATCCTTCAAGAGATTGGTGATGACCGTGGAAACCGAGCTCTGCAAGATGTTGACATCATAGGTCACCCGGGAAATGAGTAGACCCGTGGCCGTCCGATCGAAAAAAAGCTGCGGCAAGGCCATGTATTGACGATACAGGGCATCCCGGAGTTGGGTGATGATCACCCCCCCCACATAATTCATCATGTATTCATGGGTATAAAAAAAGAACCCTTTAAGAAAATAGAGCAATACCACTAACGGTGGCAAAATATACAACATTTCCAGCCGCTTGGCGAAAAAGATATCATCCAGGGCCGGTTTAATCAGAAAGGCAATGAGGGCCGTGATACCGGAGACGCCCAACATGGCCAGCATGGCAATGATGATGCGCCGCCAGAAAGGTTGGATGAGCCGCCAGAGACGGAGATAAAGCGTGCGATGAGTAATCATGGGCATCAGGGTTTAGGGGTTTAGCAGTTAGGCAGCCAGCGGCCTGGGCGATGTACTGCCAGCCGAGGCGGCCCTGAGCGAGCGGAAAATTATCATGTTGATTTCTATCATAATGCTGCCTGTTTATTCAAGGGAATAATAGTCTGGCAGGGCATGACCTGGCTGCACGCTTGAGTCAATCTTGCCTGCAGGAGATTTAAGTAAATTACACCTTATGCCGAAAGTTAAGTAACATCTTTGCAAGATTACTCTTGAGGAAAACATGCAGACGGATGAGCAATTCCTCGTCTTCGGCCTGAATGGTAGTCGGTTTGCCCTGTCTCTGTCGCAGGTGCAGCGGGTGGTCCGGGCCGTGGCGGTAACGCCGGTGCCGGACGCACCCGAGGGCATTTTGGGAGTCATCAACGTGGCTGGGCAGATCACTCCCGTAGTGGATCTGCGGCGCTTCTTGCATTTTCCCGAAACCGAGATCAAACCCTCTGATTATATGATCCTGGTAGAGCATCCCACCGGACCGCTGGCTTTACTGGTCAACGAAGTTCTGTGGATCGTCAGCCGGTCGGAAGACGAAATTATCCCGGCCAGTCGGATTTTTCCGGGATTGAGCCATATCAGGGGGGCCATGAAGATGGATCACGACATCATTCTTATCCATGATTTGTCCCAGGAGGCGATACCCTCCTTCCCCGTTCCTGAAATGAGCAGCCAGCTATGAACGTGCTCCCTCTCCCGGCAGAACTTATGGAGGCTTTGGCCCCATTTCTGGAACAGCATCTGGGTTTAGCCTTTCCGGCCAACCGCTGGCGGGATCTGGCCCGGGGACTGCACAGCGCCGCCCAGGAGTTGGGTTTTGCCGAGGTCACCGAGTTGGTCCAGTATCTCCTGTCTCAGCCGGTGAGCCCGGCCATCTTGGGGGTCCTGGCCAGCCAACTGACCATCGGCGAGACGTATTTTTTCCGGGAAAAGGGTACCTTTGCCGTTCTCGCCAATCATATTCTGCCCCCACTCGTGGCCGCGCGCCGGGCGACAGAACGTCGCCTGCGGTTGTGGAGCGCTGGTTGTGCCAGCGGTGAAGAAGCATATTCTCTGGCCATCCTCCTGCACCAGACCATTCCAGATTGGCAGAATTGGCAGATCCTGGTGCTGGCCACTGATATCAATCCTCAGGCCCTGGCCAAAGCCCGGCAGGGGATTTATTCAGCCTGGTCTTTCCGGGGCATGTCTCCTGAGATTTTAAGTACTTACTTCACACCGTTGCCCGACAAGCGATGGGAGATCAAGCCAGTAATTAAGGAGATGGTTACCTTTGCCAAACTGAATCTGGCCAGTGATCCTTTTCCGGCTGCCAACAACCAGACCTCCGAGATGGATATCATCTTCTGCCGCAATGTCTTGATGTATCTGACCCCCAAAGTGGCTGCGGCCATTGTGGCGAAGTTTGCGGCGGCCCTGCGCGACGGCGGCTGGCTGTTGGTAAGCCCAGCCGAATGCAGTTTGGTGCAAGAGAGCTGTTTACAGGCCTGCCCCCAAGCTAACGCCATACCTTTTCAGAAAAGAGGGCTGGCCGAGCCTGCTGCGCCTTTTCAGTCTAAGCCAGATGGTGTCCAGAGGGGGGCAGTCTCAGGGTTAGGCGACTCCTATCGCCATCCCTTTGTCCCTTGCCCGACCACCCCCTCTCAGACTTGGAAACAGCCTGATCCAAGGCAACACCGGTCGGCAGTCGGCCAAGCCAGCCCTTCCCTGGGCAGCCCGGCTCACGTGCAGAATGCCGGAGGCCGCGGCCAGGCACCGGTCCCAGAGCCGGGGCCAGGCTCCCCTACTGGCCAAGCTCGAGTTACCGAGTGTCTCGAGGAAACATGGACGGGCGAAAGCCCAGACGCCGCCGCTCTGGCTGATTTGGCTAGGTATTACGCCAACTTGGGGCAATTAGAGGAGGCCCAGACCTGGGCGGCCAAGGCCATCCGCCAGGATAGCCTCAATCCCCATTATTACTATCTCCAGGCCTCCATTCTCCTGGAATTGCAACGCAATGACGAGGCTGAGCGCCTGCTCCGGCAGGCCCTTTATCTCCAACCTGATTTTGTCTTAGCCCATTTCCTTCTCGGTCGCCTTGCCCTGGAAGACAATCGGCCCCAGGAGGCGTTGCGCCATTTTACCAATGCCCTCTCGGTCATGGAGGGATACACAGCTGATGATACCATTCCGGCGGCCGAAGGTTTGACCATCGGGGCCCTGCGCCAGGTGATCCAGGGAATTAAAGAGCGCCTGAGCGGCCCTGATGGCCAGAAAAGGCAGCCGTCGCAGTCTAGACGAGAAAACTTTGTTTAACGAGAGACCTTCGATATGGACGTTATGGATAGGGTAAAAAAGATGGACACAGCACTGCCTGAGATAACGCCGGCGTGGCAGGGGCCAGGGGGTGATGCCTTGCCCCCAGTCTCAGCCAGAAGCGCCCGGCTGCCAGGATCGGCTGGGGATGATGCCGAGGCCAAGCGCATTCTCCAGGAGCGGGCCCGCCTCCTGGCCCAGGAGCCTCCTCCAGCGCCAAGCGGTGAGGTCATTGATGTCGTGGAATTCGTCCTGGGCCATGAACATTATGGGGTTGCCTCAACCCTGGTCCGGGAAGTCTATCCATTAAAAGACTTCACCCCCTTACCCGGCACCCCTGACTTTATCCTGGGGTTAATGAATGTACGGGGGCAGATATTGTCCATCACTGATCTGAGCACTCTTTTCGGCCTGCCCGAGAAGGGTCTAAAAACGGCCAATCGGGTCATCATTTTAAAGAATGCCACCCGGGAGTTTGCCATTCTGGCCGATGCCATCGTGGGAATCCGCACCATCCCACTGGCGACCCTCCAGGAAGGTTTGCCGACTTTGACGGGCTTGGCCGGAGAATTCATCAAAGGGATCACCCCGGATCGCTTGGCCATTCTCGACGGGGAGAAACTTTTGACTGATAAACGTCTAATAGTGGATGAGGAATTTCCCTAAAGCCACAGTGGCCCAAAGGATCTTCCGGTAAACATCTCTCCCAACCATGCGGCAGAGATTTAGGTGTCTGATGCCGAGTTGTGTTTAACTGACTGTTACTGTTCATTATTATTTCCCTCTCTCCGCCCTTGCGGGGGGAAGTTATGATCAATGCCGTTTACCAGGGTAGGAAGATTAAAACTGAAGGAAGCCAAGGATCTCTTTTGCCATGACAGGATAGGTTTTTCATCCCCATGGCGGCATAAGATGACAAGGCAATCTCCTTAATGCAACAATGAGTGAGAGTGATAGGGAGCCTGGCAAGATCTCATTTTTTTAATAGTAAATCATGAGTGTCCGGCAGGCTTCTTGCAGAGCTTGAAAAAGGGCGCCAAAAGCCACAAAAACCTTCCAATGGTGTCTTTTCTCCTGTCATCCTGAGTGAAGCAAAGGATCTGAGATTTTTCAATCGCTACGCTCCCTCGGCATGACAACATGAGACGGATACAAGAGATACCAAGGCGCCATCAATCTTATGCAACAAAGTTGCTGGACAGTATTTATAGTAAATAATTAATTATGCTTCTCAAGGGGAGAAAACAACACTATGAAAGTCGGTTTTAAGATCGGTGGTGGGTATCTCCTGGCTGCTTTGATGCTCCTTATTATCGGCAGTATTTCTTATGTCACTATTCGAGACTTAATTAGCTGTATGGGGGCCGTGGAGCAGACCCATGAATTGCTCTCCGAACTCCATGATGTCCATGCTACTTTCTATGAGATGAATCTGCACGTTCGGAATTTTCTCCTGACCGGCGAGGCGTATGATCGCGACTCGTTTAAGAAAACCCGCAATGAGCTCATGCAGAAAATCAGCCAGGTGCGACGTCTAACCAACAATCCCATAATTCACGACAAATTAGCGGCCATCACCAATTTAGTGAATGATGAGCTCAAAGAGTATGAAGCATTCCTCGATAGTCGGCAACAACAGGGGTTGGCGGCCATGCTGCCGCAGCTCCGTCTCTCGCAAGTTCGCCACAGCCTCGATGAGGTGACTAAATTACATGACGAGATGGAGGCGGAGGAAAAAAAGTTGCTGCAGGAGAGGGAAAAATTGGTCAACATCCAGGCCGCTTGGGCCACCAACACCATAGTCTGGGGTATTCCCGTCACCCTGATCCTCCTCAGTGTGGCAGGCTTCCTGATCACCCGCCACATCGCCAAACCCTTGGAGGTAATGACTAAGACTGCGGCCCGTCTCTCTGAAGGGGATGTCTCCCTGCAGTTTGACTCCTTCCAGCGCCGGGATGAAGTGGGGCAATTGGCCGATAACTTCAATCGCATGGTGAACTATCAGAAAGAGATGGCGGAAATCGCCCGCAGACTGGCCCAAGGGGACCTGGGCGTAGCCTTTGCCCCCCGCTCTGATAAGGATCAATTGGGACAGGCCATGGCCACCATGATCACCAACACCCGGCAGCACCTGGAGAAGATCATCGCTGGCATCAGCGCCCTCACCTCGGCCGCCACCGAAATTATGGCCACGGCCAACCAGATTGCCTCAGGGGCCACCCAGACGGCCTCGGCGGTGAGCGAAACCACTGCGACGGTGGAAGAGTTGCGGCAAACGATCCATCTTTCCAGCCAGAAGGCTCGGGAGGTCTCTGAACATGCCGGTCAGACCGCCAGCGTCTCCCTGGATGGCAAGAAGGCCGTGGAGATGACTATTGCCGGGATGAACCGTATCCGCCAGCAGATGGATTCCATTGCCGAAAGTATCGTCAAATTGAGCGAACAGAATCAGGCCATCGGCGCCATCATTAACGCGGTCAATGACATGGCCGACCAATCGAACCTCCTGGCCGTCAATGCCTCCATCGAAGCGGCCAAGGCCGGCGAGCAAGGCAAAGGATTTGCCGTGGTGGCCCAAGAAGTCCGCAATCTGGCCGAGCAATCCAAGCAGGCCACGGCCCAGGTGCGCCTCATTCTCAATGATATTCAGAAAGCCATCACTACTGCCGTCATGGCCACGGAGCAGGGCGGGAAAGTGGTGGAAGAAGGGGTGAATCAATCTTCCGAGGCCGGCAGCTCCATCCGCCAGCTCGCCGACGCAGTCTCTTCTTCGGCCCAAGCCTCCTTGCAGATCGTCGCAGCGACCAACGAACAGCTCATTGGCATGGATCAAGTGGCCCAAGCCATGGAGAGCATTAAACAAGCCAGCGACCAGAACGTCTTGGGCATCCGCCAGGTGGAGACGGCGATTCATGAATTAAATAACTTAGGCCAAAACCTCAAGGAAATGGTGCAACATTACCGCATCTAACAGCAAGGCAGCGCAGCAGGATCCTACGGGAGGTGGAACCCATATGCAGTTTACCATCGGCAAGAAAATCGGTCTGGCCTTTGCCCTGGCTATTGTCCTCTTCTTCATCGGCGGCACCATCACGTATCTGGCCAATGACAGGCAGTTACAGGCTCTGGAAAAGGTCCAGACAACCCATGATCTCCTGGGCCATTTGCATGATATCCAGGCCGAAATCTTTCAATTGGTAAGCATTGGCCGGGCCTATATCCTCACCGGGTCGGAGGCCTCCTTACAGGAGTTTCATAAAGTCAGTTTAAGGCTGCAGGAAAAGATTAAACAATTGCGTCAGCACCATGAGCAACGCCAGCTGCAGGAGCTGCTGACTGCCGTGGAAGCCCGTTGGAGTGATATCAGCCGTGAAATGCAAGGCTTCTTTCAACTCCGGCTCCGGGAAGGTTGGGAAACCATGGGCGGGGCCATTCTGCAAGGGTCCACCCAGAAGCTCTTGGAAGAGATTGAGAAGCTCCACGATACCTTTGAAGAACAGGAGCTCCGCAAATTGGAGTTATTCGATAAACAGGCCCATCAACAAGTGGCCTGGACCAATGGCCTAATCATTGTGGGTATTCCGGCCATGAGCCTCCTGCTGGGCCTCGTGGGCTGGTTTATCTCTCGGAACATCGTGAAACCCATCCAGGCCATGGCGCAAACTTCTGCAGCCATGGCCACTGGCGACCTCAATTTCACCTTTCAGGTCCACGAACGGGCCGATGAGATCGGCACCCTGGAAAGAACCTTTGCCAAACTGATTGAGTATCAGCGGGAAATGGCAACGGTGGCCGATCAGCTGTCCATAGGCGATGTGAGCAGCGAGGTTACTCCGCGCTCCGATAAGGACTTGTTGGCCCAGGCCTTTGTGCGGGCTATCCATTACCAGCGGGAGATGGCCGAGTTGGCCCACCAGATATCCCAAGGGAATCTGGCCGTGTCCATTACCCCCCGGTCAGCCAAGGATATCTTAGGGCAGTCCATGCAACGGATGGTCACGAATATGCGGCAGCACCTCAAAGAAGTAACTGAAGGGGTCAGCGCCTTGGCTGCCGCGGTCAGCGAGATCACCGCCACCGCCTCCCAGATCGCCACCAGTGCCACCGAAACCGCCACCGCGGTTACACAAACTACGGCCACCGTCGAAGAGCTGCGCCAGACCATTCATCTTACCAGTCAGAAAGCCCGGGAGGTCTCGGAGAGTTCCCAGATGACGGCCCAGGTCTCCACAGATGGCAAAAAAGCGGTGGAGGCCACCATCGCTGGGATGAGCCGTATCCGTCAGCAGATGGATTCCATTGCCGAGAGCATCGTTAAACTCAGCGAACAGAGTCAAGCCATCGGCCATATCATTGCTGCGGTTAATGATATGGCGGATCAGTCCAATCTCCTGGCGGTTAATGCCTCCATCGAAGCCGCCAAGGCTGGGGAGCAAGGCAAAGGCTTTGCCGTCGTGGCACAGGAAGTGAGGAATCTGGCGGAACAGTCCAAGCAGGCCACCGCTCAGGTGCGGGCCATCCTCAATGATATCCAAAAGGCCATCAGCTCCGCGGTGATGGCCACGGAACAAGGCGGTAAGGTGGTGGAAATGGGGGTCCAGCAGTCCTCCGAAGCCGGCGGTTCCATCCAATCCCTGGCCGATTCCGTCACCAATTCGGCCCAGGCTTCCTTGCAGATCGTCGCCGCCACCAACGAACAATTGGTGGGTATGGACCAGGTCGCCCAAGCCATGGAAAGTATCAAACAAGCCACAGATCAGAATGTCCAGGGCGTCCGCCAGGTAGAGACAGCCATCTTGAACCTTAATACTTTGGGCCACAACCTAAAACAGATGGTCCAACAATACCAGATTTAGAACCATGAGTGTCCGGCAGGCTTCTGGCAGACCTTGAAAAAAGGACGCGGCAAGCCCAAAAAAGCCTTCTACCAGTGGCTTCTTCTCCCTTGTCATCCTGAGCGCAGCGAGGATCTGAGATTCTTCGGTCGCAATGCTCCCTCAGCATGACAAAATGAGACGCATTTATATGAAGGCGCCATAAACCGTAAGCAGAAACGTGGCCGGACAGTAGTGATTTATAGCATGGAGACATGAGCAAAGGCAGCAACTTGTACCCTGGTCGACCTTGACTGCGGGGTCTTTTGCCCTCTTGCGGGGCCACAACGGTCATCGTATCTTCAGCAAACTGGTCTGACTATGAGTATCCACGAAGATGAATTTTTTCAAAGGCTTTTAGCCACCTTTAGAGGGGAAGCAGTTGAGCATCTGCAAGCCATTGCTGATGGCCTACTGACCCTGGAACAGGGCACCTCCTCCTCAGACCGGACCCAGATCATCGAAACGATCTATCGGGAAGCCCATAGCCTTAAAGGTGCGGCCCGAGCGGTTAATCTCCGGGAGATTGAGACACTCTGTCAACCTTTGGAAAGTCTCTTGGCTTCCTGGAAACGCCAAGCCAACCCTCCCACGGCCGCTGGCCTGGATCTGGTGCAACAGGCCATCACCGTCTTGGAAAAACTGGTCAATCAAGCAGAGAAAGGCCTTTCTGCCGGTCTGTGCAACGAAGCCCAGGAGATGACCAAACGCCTGAACCAGGCCTTATTGATTGGGGAGGAGCCCCCGCTGGCTGCGAAGGCAGAACCACCCCAGAAAGGGCCGGAACCGCCGGCGCCGCCCCCTCCATCGGCGCCGGAGCCCCAGGTCACGACGGCTCCAGAGGCGCCCCAAGCGCCGCCCCCCCAGCAGCCACAGCAGCCCGTGACTTCAGCGGTGCCCCGTCCCTTGCCAGACCTCCCCAGCCACACAGTGGCCGACAAACCGGTCATGGCCGAGACCATCCGCGTAGCCGCGGCCAAGTTGGACGCCCTCCTCCTGGAGGCGGAAGAATTTATCGCCGCCAAACTCATCGCCGGACAGCGGGCCGCCGAACTCCGAGAAACCGTTTTGGAATTTGAAACCTGGCAGAAACAGTGGGCCAAGGTCCAACCGCGCCTGCGGGAACTCAAACGTCTGGCCAGTGGTGATGGCAATGGCAATCTTCAGGCCACTTGGGGGCGAGTAGCCAGCCAACTGACCGAATTTTTGGAATGGAATGCCGAGCTGATCAAGAGGCTGGAACATAAGCTGACCCCCATGATGCGGGCCGCCCAACAAGATACCAGGGTTATTGGCGGTCTAGTGGATAACCTCCTGGATGATGTCAAAAAAATCCTAATGCTGCCATTCTCGATGTTATTGGAGACCTTTCCCCGATTCGTCCGGGACTTGGCCCGTGAACAAGGGAAAAAAATAGATTTCACTATCCGGGGCCGGGAGGTGGAGATTGATCGCCGCATTCTCCAAGAAATCAAAGACCCCCTAATGCATTTGGTCCGCAATAGCATTGACCATGGCTTGGAGCCCCCGGAAATGCGGGTGCGCCACGGTAAAGCGGAGCAAGGCCAGTTGAGTATTACCATTGCCCAACGGGATAGTGGCAAGGTGGAAATTTGTGTGGCCGATGACGGTTGTGGTATCAACCCTGAGAGGGTCAAAGCCGCCGCGGTCAAACATGGTCTCCTCACCCAGGCAGAGGCCGATGCCTTGTCCCCGGAAGACGCCCAGCAATTGATATTCCGCTCCGGCGTCTCCACCTCGCCCATTATCACTACCATCTCCGGGCGTGGCCTCGGCCTGGCCATTGTCCAGGAAAAGGTAGAGAAATTAGGGGGGACCCTGCACGTTGAGTCCGTCCAAGGCCAGGGCACGGTCTTCCGCTTGATCCTCCCCCTGACGCTAGCAACTTTCCGCGGCACCCTCATCAAGGTGAGTGACCGGCTTTTTGTCATCCCCACAACACACCTGGAACGGGTGGTGCGGGTCAAAGTGGACGAAATTAAAACTGTGGACCGGAGAGAGACTATTTTACTGAATGGCCAACCCCTGGCGCTGGTCTCCTTGGCCGACATTCTGGGTTTGCCACCTCAGGATACCGGCCAGGGGCAGGGTAGTTTTCTCACAGTCCTGGTGTTGAATGTCAGCGGCCAGCGTCTCGGTTTTCATGTGGCGGCGGTGATCAATGAACAGGAAGTGTTGGTCAAGAATCTCGGCTCCCAGCTCCTGCGGGTGCCCAATATTGCCGGGGCCACGGTCCTCGGCTCTGGAGTCGTGGTGCCCATTCTCAATGTTAGTGATTTGGTAAAATCAGCCATTAAGAGGACTGCCAGCCTGAAGATGGCCTTGCCCCCGGCCCCGACCAAAGCGGAACAGCAGGTCAAGTCCATTCTGGTGGCCGAAGACTCCATTACCGCCCGGACGCTCTTGAAAAATATCTTGGAATTGGCCGGTTACCGGGTGCAGACCGCGGTAGACGGCGTGGAGGGCTTTTCTGCCCTGCAAGAGGAACACTTTGATCTGGTCGTTTCCGATGTGGAAATGCCCCGGATGAATGGTTTTGAATTGACGGCGCGGATTCGTGCCGACAAACGCTTGGCTGACCTGCCGGTGGTGTTGGTCACGGCACTGGAATCTCCTGAAGATCGCAAGAAGGGTATCGAGGTGGGCGCCAATGCCTATCTGGTAAAGAGTAGCTTCGATCAAGGCAACCTCCTGACCATCATCCAGCAGTTAATTTAACGGGAGCCAGGGTCATGATACGGGTAATGATTGCAGAAGACTCCCTGGTGATGCGGGAATATCTGACCCACCTGATTAATCAGCAACCGGACATGGAGGTGGTGGGGGTGGCGTCCAATGGCGCCGAGGCCGTACAAGCCGTCAAACAGTTAAAGCCGCACATTGTCGTCATGGATAGCAATATGCCGGTTTTGGACGGCTTTCGAGCCACCCGACAGATCATGGAAGAGACGCCCACGCCCATTGTCATTGCCAGCGCCAGTCTGAGCCCACAGGAACTTGCCACCACTTTTAAGGCGGTGGAGGCTGGGGCGCTGGCAATCTTGGCCAAACCGGTGGGTCTGGGCCACCCCCAATTTGAAGCGGCAACCAACGAGTTTCTCCAGACCATTCGCTTAATGTCCGAAGTAAAAGTCATCCGCCGCCGCAATTTGGCCCGCCCGGCCGGTAGTAAACTCGCAATCGTTGAGGAAAATAAAGGCAAGATTAGGGATGGGGTTGTAGCCATCGGCGCATCCACCGGCGGCCCGCAAGTCATCCAAACCATCTTGGGCTTATTGGATAAGTCTCTGGCCGCACCAGTGCTCATTGTCCAACACATTTCCCCCGGTTTTGTTCAGGGCTTTGTGGATTGGCTCGTAAAAACCACCCAATTCCCTGTGAGTTTGGCGACCGCCCAGGTAAGAATGGTGCCTGGTCAGGCCTATGTGGCTCCCGATGGCTTTCATTTGGGAGTGGATGGGGGCGGACGCCTAGTACTCAGCGAGGCGCCGCCGGAGAATGGCTTGCGGCCAGCCGTATCCTTCTTATTCCGCAGTGTTGCCTCTACTTTCGGGCGGAATGCCGTGGGGGTCCTCCTCTCCGGCATGGGGAGAGATGGGGCGGCGGAACTGAAACTTTTACGTGACTTGGGAGCGGTGACCATTGCCCAGGATCAAGATAGTGCAGTCATCTATGGCATGCCCGGGGAAGCGGTAAAATTGGGGGCCGCCACCCATGTGGCTTCCCCTGCCGAAATCGCCCGGATTATTAACAGAACGGTCAATCGGTTCGGCAATACCTTATCATAAGGGCTTTTGCCGGTCACGGTTAGTCATCCCTACATGGAGATCGAGACCATGTCCAAACCATTTCTTCAGTTTGCTGAAAATGTAGAAATTCTCATTGTGGAGGACAGTCCCACCCAAGCCGAACGGCTGAAGTACACCTTGGAAAAAGAGGGATTCAGGGTAACGTGGGCCCGCCACGGGAAAGAGGCCTTGGCCGTCCTGGAACATTATCGCCCCGATCTCATCATCAGCGACATCATGATGCCCCATATGAATGGGTTCGAACTCTGCCAAAAGGTCAAGAGCGACCCCAAATTGCAAGAGATTCCGGTGGTTTTATTAACCTCCCTGTCCAGCATGGAAGATGTGATGCACGGTCTGAAATGCGGGGCCGAAAATTTCATCACCAAACCATATAATGATTACTTATTACTCCGACGGATCGAATTTATCCTCCACAACAAAAAAGTCAAAAAAGTAGAAAAAAGTGAACGGGGGCTAGAAATTATTTTTGGCGGTCAGAAACACTATATCGATTCTGATCCTGGCCAGATCCTCTCACTGCTGATTTCCACCTTCGAAAGCGCCGTGGCCAAGAACCAGGAATTGGAGGCTGCCAATCAGGAGTTGGCTAAGGCCAAAGCATTATTGGAAAAACAGGCCGAGGAACTCCAGGCCCTGTCATTGCAGGACAGTCTCACCGGTTTGTATAATCACCGGGGCTTCATGACCCTGGCGGAGCATCAATTCAAAATTGCGGAACGGCATTTCGGCAACCTAACCCTGATGTTTATTGATCTGGATGATCTGAAATATATTAATGACACCTTTGGCCACGCCATGGGCGACCGAGCCATTATTGCTACAGCCCAGATTTTACAGGCAGCCTATCGCCAATCCGATATAATCGGCCGCCTGGGGGGTGATGAATTTGCCGTCCTGCATATCTGTAAAGACTTTCAGTGTAGTAAGGTCCTAAGGGAAAGATTGGAAAAACATGTGGAGCAATACAACGCTCTCCCCGAACATCCCTTTAACTTGTCTCTCAGCATCGGCTTCTCCCACTATGACCCGAAAAAACATACTTCTCTGAAGGAAATGCTGGCCGAGGCCGATGCCGCCATGTATGAAGAAAAAAGGGCAAAAAAAATGCAGGTGCAAGCGGCTGCCGAGGGTGAGCCAGCTCCGGCCAGAGGAGCTGGCCAACTCCGGCTGGTTTAATTGACTTCCTGCGCTTGAGAAAGACCCCTCGCTGGGAGGGAAGCATTATCTGGCTGGGTGCCGGCTCCCAAGGGTTTTGATCTGGCTGAGCCTCCCTCTGGCAACCGTCTTGGGCCAGCCCATTCCGCCCTCAGGCAGGACGGGTGGGCCAGGGGAACTTGAAAACCGAGCCAGTTGATGGCGGCGTGGTCTGCCAAATACAGGGGATGCCTCTTGCCATATTATGGCAGCCCAGAGCCGACTTGCCTCTTTTGTCTTCTCGACCTAACGGCCTGCCCAATTTCCATTGCCAAAACGATGGCCTTGCGATACTATGGTAACAGTACCTTGGACAAGGGGGGCTTGGCCGGTCTTGCGGCTCCGGTCGCATACCGCCGTGGCGCAGCCGCTGGCCCAGCCCCTAGGTAGTGAGGCATGCCGCCGGTTCCCAGCTTGGAGAGGAGGAGCTATGCACGAACATGGCCATGGTCGCCGTCACATTGAGGCCCTCATCCGGAGCGGTGACCTGGGAGGGTTGCTCCGTTTGGCCGAATCTTTTCATGGCCATCTGTGCCCCTTTGTGTCCCTGGGGGTGAAGGCTGGACAATATGCCATGGTCACCCTGGATCGGCCCAATACCGGCATGGAGGAGATCATTGCCATCGTGGAATGCAACAATTGTTTTACGGATGGCATCCAGGTGGTGACGGGCTGCACCTTTGGCAATAATGCCTTAATCTTCAAGGACCTGGGCAAGACTGCGGTGACCGTGGCCCGGCGGGAGGACGGCCAGGCCGTGCGCCTGGTGGTGCGGCCAGATTATCGGGAACAGATGTTTTCCCGCTATCCCGCGGCCGAACCCTTGTTTCAGAAAATCGTGGTGCAACGCCAGGGCACCCCGGAAGATTGGCACCGCTTTGAGCACCTCTGGGAGGCCATCGCCCGCCGGGAGCTCAACGTACCCCTGGAAGAACAATGCACTATTCAACATCTCCACATCGAGCCGCCAGAATACGCCCGTATCTATGAATCGGTGCTCTGCAGTCGCTGCGGCGAACAACTCATGGCCCCCCGGGCAGTGGGGACCCCTGAACAGCCCCTGTGCCGGATTTGTGGCGGCGCCCCCTATTACCTGTTAACCGGCCAGGGTATAGCAGAGAGTAGCGGATCCCCGTCGTGACCGACCCGGAAATGCCTTTCCTGGAACATCTCCAGGAGCTGCGCCAACGCCTGATCATCTCCCTCATTGCCCTGTTTATCGGCATGGGCCTGGCCTGGACTTTTGCCTTTTCGGCTCTCACCGTCATCCAACGCCCGCTCACCCAACCGTCCCCCATTAAACAGTTGCAATACAAGGTAGTTACTAAACTAAGCCAGAGTTTCCCGCAACTGGCCGACAAACTCGCCATGGAGCCACCCACCGTGGACAACACCAGCCGGCGCCTCAATTATATGGCCCCCTTGGAGCCTTTTTTTGTCCAGATGAAACTTTCCCTCATCATGGGCTTTATCCTGGCTCTGCCGGTGATCCTCTACCAGACCTGGCGATTTATTGCGCCGGGCCTGTATGCCCACGAAAAGAAATATGTTTACCTTTTCGTCCCCGTGGGCACGGTGGCCTTCATAGCCGGTGACCTCTTCTTCCTTTACATTGTCTGGCCCCTCATCGTGGCGTTTTCCTTGGGGTACGAAAGCCCGTCTCTCTACCCCCTCTTGAACCTGACCCAATACGTGAATTTCTGCCTGCGGCTGCTTTTGCTCTTTGGCCTCATCTTTGAGCTGCCCCTCATCCTCTTAATTTTGGCTCGGCTGGGGCTCGTACAACTGGATTTTCTGGTCCGGCAACGCCGCCTGGCCATCCTCCTCAGCCTCATCGTCGCGGCCTTTCATGCCGACGTCATTACCATGATCATGGTGGCCCTCCCCCTTTACGGCATGTACGAGATCAGTATTCTGGTGATCCGTCTCCTGGGCCGCCGCTTCGTGCCCCAGACCGAGGCTACCGATGAACCATCCTCGCCCGTGGCTCCATAAACAACGAAACAGGATCATGGTACGCCGGCCAGGAGGGAGAAAGACGGCACCACAACAACGACCGCCGTTCCGGCGGTGGTTCGGTTGGCTGCTCGTCTGCTGGATATTGGTTGGGATTAGGATAACGCCGGTCTTGGCCACGCCGGTCGCCACGGCCATCGTTCTGATAACCCAGGCTATCCCTGAGCCACGGGCCAACGTGCGTCAGGCTCTGGAGGCCAAACTGCGACAACGGTTTCCGGGCCACGAGGTGCGGTGGGCTATGCTCCCTGGAGCGGAAACTGTCCCTGACCCAGCAGCCGGAATGGCCCTCCCCCAGGTCTTGGCGGAGCTAAAAGATGCCGGGCAAACGCGACTGGTGGTACAAACCTTGAGCCTGCTGCCAGGGGGGGCGGAGGAGGAGCTTGTGGCCCAGATCCATAAGTCCCCCGGCCTGAAAATCGCTTGGGGGAAACCCCTTTTGGGCTCACTCCCGGACCGCCAGCGCTTTCTCACCGCTTTGTCCCAGATATTTACTCCAGGCAAAGACCAGGCCGTCCTCATTTTGGGGGCTGGCTCCAAGAATCCGGCCATCCTGCGGGAGTATTTGGCCCTCTATACCCTGCTGCTGGCCAAATTTAAGGACAAAAATCTTTTCCTGGGCACTAGCCAAGCCCTGCCGGAGATCAAAACTGCCCTGGCCGCAGTGAAAAAAGCCTCGGTCACTAATGTGACGATAGTGCCTCTGCCCGATTATCTCGATAGACCGGCCTCGCCCCAGCTCTTGGCAGCCGCAGCGGCCTGTCAGCAGGAATTGTCTGGGATTGTTGCAGGGAAGATCATTGTGTGGCAGGAGGACTTGGGCGCCCATGAGGGTATCCTCAGCATCTACGGAGACCATGTGGCTGCTGCCCTAGAGACGCTGGCACCCAAGAAACCAGAAAAGAAAAAGCGGGGAGGAAAATAAGGAAAGCCACGAGCTCTCACCCGGTCTACAGACCAGATAAAACCTTCGTGGCTCCATTGTGGATAGACGTGGCTTTCCTTTAATGACAACAGGTATGGCCATGGTCATGATGGCCGTCATTGTGCACATGCTCATGGGTATGGCGCACCGCTTCATGGCAGTGCTCATGGCCATCATGGGTGTGTTTCACCGACTGATGTTCATGCTCATGCTCATGTTTGTCTTTGCTGTGGCAGCACATGTAGGTTCACCTCCTCTCTTTTGCTTTATTTAAGAATAATTCTTTCCCTGGGTTTTGTCAATCAGCTTCCCGTGGCGGCGGCGCGATTTTGCCCAGGCTCTTTTTACAGGAATAACTACCCCGTGGAACCGCTTCCCCCTGATGACATTCTGAGACGGCAGCGCCTGCTTCAGGCGAGTTTACCGGAGGCCGGAGTAACGTTAGCCCTCATCCGTCAGGCCGCCGATCTGTTCTATTTTAGCGGCATCATCGTGGATGGCTTCCTGGCGTTGGGGCTGGAAGGCGAGGCCCTTCTGCTGATCCGGCGGCCCCACCACCGCTATGACGCTTCGGAGCTGCCGTATCAGGTGGCGTACTATAAGGATCTCCGGGAAGTGCCGGCCCTGCTGGCCCAGCGGGGTCTCGGTCCCCATGGCCCCATCGGCGTGGAGTTGGATGTCATGCCGGCCAGCCTGTATCGCCGCCTCCAGGAGCGTCTTTTCCCCCAGCACCCCCTCAAAGATCTGGGACCAGTCATCCGCCGGCAACGTATGGTGAAAAGTCCCTTTGAAATACAACAGATAGAGCAAGCGGCCCACATCCTCAGCGAAACCCTGGAGGCCGCCGCGACCCTCATAAAACCGGGCCTGTCGGAATTGGAGCTGGCCGCGGCCCTGGAATATCGCCTGCGCCAAGCCGGCCATCAAGGTCTGGTCCGCACCCGCTCCTGGAACCTGGAGATGTTTTTTGGCCACATCCTGTCGGGGCCAACCGGGGCCCAGGCTGCCTATGTGGATACACCCAGCGGTGGCAGCGGTTTTAGCCATGGTTTCCCTCAAGGGGCCGGCAGGCGGCGGTTTGCTTCCAATGAACCCATCAGCGTCGATCTGGCCGCTTGTATTAACGGCTATATCGCCGATGCCACCCGTCTCTACGTTATCGGCGACCTGCCGCCATTAGCCTGGGAGCTCGTCGATCTGGTGCAGCAGTTATTTCACCTTTTTACCCAGGAAGCCCGACCGGGCGCAATCCCCGCCGCTCTCTATGATAAAATTCTGGCGGCAGTTAAAGCAGCAGGGCAACTAGAGCATTTCATGGGGGTGGGTCAGGATCGGGTGCCCTTTGTTGGGCATGGCGTCGGCCTGGAGCTGGATGAGTTCCCCATCATCGGGGCCAAATTCACCTGGCCCCTTCAGGAAGACATGATCGTAGCTTTTGAACCGAAATTTTTCCTGCCCGATCTCGGCATGATCGGCTTTGAAGACACCGGCCGCATTACTCCCGAGGGAGTGGTCTGGCTGACGCAAACCCGCCACCAGGTGTATCGCCTGGCCGGTTAGAGGGTCGGTTATGTTCTCCCCTTCACAGGAAGATGAAACCGTTTGCCTCCGAGGCTGCGGGCTTATTCCAACTGGCAGGAAATATCGACCCAATGGGCAACCCTTGCGCCAGGTCTAAAAAATCGTTATATTCCAAGAAAAAGTCTGTGAGCCGAGTTCTGGAATACTCACGTGGCGCAAGGAGGTAGTGTATGCCAACCTATGAATTCCTCTGCAGAAAATGTAATAAAGAGTTCTCTCGCATCATGAGTATGAAGGAACGGGAAACGGAAAAAGTCAAGTGCGAGCATTGTGGCTCAGAAGAAGTGACCCCCTTGCTCAGTGCCGTTATTACCAAGACCTCTCGGAAAAGCTAAACCGCTCCAGGGCGGGCAGGGGCTACCTTTGCCCGCCTTCTCCCCCGCCCCCCCGAGCCTTTTAAGCTAACGCCACCCTACAATTCCTTCGCTTCCCCTGACTCAAGGACCTCATACCCGAGTGTATTCAATGGGCTATTTTTTCCTAATTTTTCCAACTAACGTGGGCGGCAGGAGAAGGAGGGGTATGAAGGAATAAGGGTTTTTCTACTGGCATTCCGGTCTTGGCAACGACCCAGTATCACCGTATACTACCCACGATCGTGGCTCAGATGAACCTGGCCCCACAGCCAGGCTGCTTTTCTCCCTCCCCCCTCGCCAACTCCTAAACTGCATCAAAGAATCCAAGCCATGAGTCTTAATGAGTGGTCTCAGACCAAGGTCTACTCAATTGGCTGGTAATCCCGAGTGTCCCTCTCGCCATGCCTATGTCAGGCAGGGCCCGAAGCGTGCGGGAGAACTCTTGGCGATGGTTCTGGAGATTTCAGCAGCTCTCTTAGCTTTGCCTGATAAGGAGGGATATATCCAGCTCGACCCCAACGAACTCCTCCAAGGGAAGGGAGAGGGCATGAGGCAGATTTTGTAAAACAATATTCTTCAGATAGCGCTGGCACGCCTGACATAACTCTGCCCGACGGGCTGGGTCGTCTTCAAGGAAAATATACTCTCCCTGGCTGTTCTGCTGGCCACAAAAGAGGCAGGTCTGGCGGTCTGGACCGGCCCAGGTAACATCGCAGAGGCGGCAATGCAGGTGCCGTTGCCCAGATTCCGGGAGGATCAGGGCAAAACTGGGCTCCCGCCCGCAGCTGGGACAAAAAGGGTGACGCCACTTGCCCTGGGACCAGAGATCTTTATAGGGGGCAGAGGCGGCTTGGTAATAAGGGGAGAGGGCCAATTGGCCGATGAACACAAGGAGGGTTCCAGGGAGCTGGTGGGTTGTTGCCCAACGCACGATCGATTCGGGAGCGGACAGCCAGGCCGCCGCCGGCGTCGCCAGCAATTCCGCCTGCACCGCCTCAGAAAGAGGGGGCAGGAGGGCAAATTTTTGGAACACCCTGATGAGTTGTCGGAGCAGCTCTGGCAACCCCTGTCTTTGGACAGGCGGCTTTTCCCAGAGAATGCGGCCAGCTGCGGCTCGGTCAGCCGCGGCCTGCCGCTCCTGTGCCGTGGGTGACGGGGAAGTTGGGGACCCGGCAGCTAGAACCGTCAGGACCTCCCCCGCCAGGTCCAGGAGTCGGGCCCGGCGAGGGAGGGCGTTCTTATAGGCCTGGAGGGCGACCGCCAAGGAATCAGGAAGCGGCTTCGCCATAGGGTATGAGCTCTTCGTGATAAACTGGCAGGTTTTTGGTAAGGAAATCAAAGAGCAACACGCCACCAGCGATCAAGCCGATGGTGAGGAAAAATTCCATGGCCGAGGGAAAGTAGGTGAACTCCCGATAGCCGCCATATGAGGTCAAGCTGACGTTAAACCGGTTCAAGGCCACGCCAAAGGCCGCCAGACCGGCACACCAATACAATCCCGTAACGCTGTGGCGGACTTCCCGGAAGGTCAACAACAAAGCTGGCAGGAAGACAGTGCCGAAGATTTCCACGTATAAGAGAATATGCTGCCAATCCAAGGCAAAGAAGGTCACCCGCCTGGCATACAAATCGGTGACCTTCATGGCAAAATACACCAAGAGGGCCACCCCCAAGAACTTGGCCAATTCTGGGAGGATGTGCATCTCTGGCTTGCGGTCATAGGCCCAGGCGCTGATCAGGCTCTCCAGGGTGACAACACTGAGACCGCCGATAACGGCGCTGGCAAAGAACAATGGCCCGATGGCGTTGGTGGCCCACAGCTCCGACATCTTCTCGGGCATGAGGAGATACAAGGCGCCCAAGGAAGACTGGTGCAAGGTGGAGAGGATAATCCCGGCCACGATGAAGATCACATAGATGCTCCGTAAGAAGCGGATGGGACCCTCTATTTTGAAGCGCTCCAAAGCCATGATCAGGACATCGATGGAGAGCACCGTGGTGTAGAGCATGACGCACCACGCTACTTCAAAGAGCACCGAGTGGGTATTCCAGTAAATCAGGGGATGCCAGATGCGCCACGGGAGCCCCAGGTCAAAAAAGAGGCCGAAAATAAACATGAGGTAACCCAGAAAAGCCGAGATCTTGGCGGGCCGCAGGAGTGGTTCAAATTGTTTCAGGTTAAAGACATAGATGATGGCGGCCATGGTGAAACCCCCACCCGCCAAAGCCACCCCGGTGAGCACGTCGAAGCTGATCCACAGCCCCCATGGGTAGGCATCACTCAGGTTCGTAATGGGAGCCCCTAACCCGAAAAAGAGGCGTATAAGACCAGAAATGACACCCAAGGTGGTTAGGATGTAAAGGATCATGCGGCCATAACTGATCTTGCCCCGAGCTTCGCCGGGATACCATTTTTCCACTTTCTCTGCCATGGCTTAGCCCTCCTTGCCTTTGTGCCCAGCCCCGGCCGCGGCCACTTCGGCCCGGCGCCGGTTCAGGGCATAGAGCCCCAAAGTAAGACTCCCCACGCCCAGGGCCACCAGTGGCACCTTGCCCATCCATTCCCGGCCATACACCCCCTGGGGCGTTTCGCCCAGATCGGTCCGGAAACCCCGGTGATTGAGGCCCAGGGCCTCAAACCCCAGGGCTGTCAGGTAGAGCTTGGCCGTGCCGCCGGCGATCTTGTCCCCATAAATCTGGGGGTAATAGCGGTTCGGGTGCTGCTGGAGACGCTGCCGGGCCTCCGCAATGAGCTCTTGCCGGTTCCCGAACTTCAGGGCCTCGGTGGGACAGGTGGCGGAGCAGGCCGGCTCCAAGCCGATGGCCTGACGGTCGGCACAAAAGGTGCATTTGCGGATAAAGGGCACGGCGCTGTCCCACTGGAACTTGGGGATCTGGAAGGGGCAGGCCATCATGCAGTAGCGGCAACCGATGCATTTGCTGTCATCATAAACTACCGGGCCGTTAGCCAGTTTCTGCAAAGCGCCTACCGGGCAGGCGGAGACGCAGGCCGGGTCGTTGCAGTGCATACACTGGCGTTTGACAAAATACCAGTTGACCGTACCGTCGGGCGCAACTATCTCCCGAAAAATGATACGGGTGAAATCCGCGGCACTGAGAAACCGCGGGTTGGACCACGTATCGCTGAAGGTAGTCTTGATCCCGGGAAGGTTGTTCCAGCTCTTACAGGCGGTCTGGCAGGCCCGACAACCGATGCAGCGGGTGGTGTCAATTAGCATACCTTTGCTCATGGTTTATCCCCCCTCTCAGACCTTTTCCAGGTTCACCAGGAACACCTTGTATTCCGGGATCATGGTGTTGGCGTCGCCCACCGCCGGTGAAAGCTGGTTGGCGGCGTAGTTCTGGTTTTTATCGGGACCGCCGGTGACCAGGCCGGCAAAGCCGAAATGCCAGGGCATGGCCACCATCTCCACGGTGTTTTCCATGCCGGGGAGGCCGCAGCGGAAAGCCCCCACCCGGTTGGTGACCTGGGCCCGGGCCAGGACCGAACCCCGGGCGCTGGAGACCTTGACCCAATCGCCGGCCTTGATACCCTTGGCCTTGGCCAGATTGGGGCTGATCTCCACGAACATCTCCGGGAAGAGCTGGGCCTGCCAGGAGAGGTTGCGGGTCAGGGTGCCGGTCTGCCAGTGCTCCGTCACCCGGAAGGTGGTGGCAATGTAGGGATACTTGGGATCGCAGATTTCGGCATATTGATCCAGCTTGGACCGCCAAATCTTGACTACTGGATTGGACTGCTGTTTGGGATAGACCGGATTAACGAAGGGACACTCCAGGGCCTCGTAGTGCACCGGATAGGGCCCCTCCCGGGTGAAGCCTTTGGGAACGAAAAGCCGAGCCCGGCCTTCGGGGAGCATGAGGTAGGCGGCTTTGACAGAGCCGTCAGGCGGGACCTCGGTCTTCGTAGCCGGATCAATCCACTTGAAGTCCGGCACGTCGTTCCTGATCCACTTGTTGGCCGCGGCATCCCAACGCACCAGGGCTTTCTGGGGATTCCAGGGCTGACCGTTGGCATCCACCGAGCAGCGGTTGTAAATGATCCTGCGGTTCACCGGCCAGGAGAAGGCCCAACCGGGGTAGAGGCCCAGGCCGCTGGGGTCCTTCTTGTCCCGGGCCGCGGCTTTGTTGTCCTTCTTGTCCGGACCGGGATAAAAGCCAGAATAGATCCAGTTGCCGCAGGCGGTGGAGCCATCATCCTTGAGGGCGGTAAAATTGGGAACCTGCTTCCGATCAGCGACCGTAAAGCCATTGATCTCTTTGGCCACTTCGTGGGGATCGGGATTTTCTCCATAGTTCCAGTAAAGATGGCCGATGGGTTGCGGGCACACGGCCTGGGGGTCTTCCCGATAGAGCTTCTTTAATTCCAAGGCCAGGCGGTTGACATACCACAGATCGCTTTTGGCGTCGCCGTGCGCTTTGGCCGCTTGGTAGCGCCATTGGATCCAGCGGCCGCTGTTGCTGATGGAACCTTCCTTTTCCAGGGCATCCACGGCCGGAAAGAGAAAGACCTCGGTCTTGATCTCTTTGGGATTGACGCCGGGGCGTTTCCAGAAGACCGCAGTTTCCGTCTCCCAGAGATCAAAGATGGCCAGCCAATCCAGGTTGGCCAGGGCCGCATAGGTGTGGTTGAGGTTGGAGGAACCCACCGCCGGATTCATCCCCCAAGCGAGCATCCCCTTAATATCACCATGATACATGGACTGCATCATGGGCAGCCAGGAATAGCCGCCGCCTTCATAGCCGGCCCCGATCTTGGGGAGGTAGTCATAGGCAAAATTGTTTTCCGGCGTGGCCGCATCCATCCACCAGGCCTTCAGCAGGCTGATGAAGAACTTGGGCTTATTGACCCAGAAGCTGGCCTTGGGAGTCTCCTTCTCCAGATAATCCTTGAGGGTAGGGTGCTTGGCGGCACTGGGAATGGCCATGTACCCCGGCACGATGTGGAAGAGCAGGGCCATATCCGTGGAGCCCTGGACGTTGCTCTCCCCCCGCAGGGCGTTGATGCCGCCGCCGGGTATGCCCATGTTGCCCAACAGGAGCTGCAGAATGGAGTAGCTGCGGATGATCTGCACACCGGTAGAGTGCTGGGTGGCGCCCATGGCATACATGATGGTGCCGGCCTTGCCCGGCTGGCCGGTGGCGCCGTAGAGCTTGGCCAGGGCCAGGATCTGCTCTTTAGGTACACCCGTCACCGATTCGGCCAACTCCGGGGTATAGCGGCTGAACTCCTGTTTCAGCAGTTGGAAGACGCAGCGGGGATGCTGCAGGGTGGGATCGGTGACCGGCTCCCCCTTGGCATCCAATTCATAATCCCAGGAGGAGAAATCGTAGACCTTCTTGCCTGGGTCAAAACCCGAGAAGAGGCCATCCTGAAAAGAAAAATCCGGCTTCACCAGGAAGCTGGCGTTGGTGTAATTGACTACATAATCTTTATGGTAGAGGTTATTTTCAATGACATAATTGCTGAGGCAATTGAATAAGGCGATGTCACTGCCCGGGCGCAGGCGCACATACATATCGGCCTTGGCCGCCGACCGGGTAAAGCGGGGATCAGCGACGATGAGTTTGGCCCCTTTATCCAAGGCGGCGGTCACGTGTTTGAAGCTGATGGGATGGTTTTCCGCCGGGTTGGCCCCGACGATAAAGATGCAATCGCTGTTGGCCAGGTCGTTCCAATGGTTGGTCATGGCACCGCGGCCGAAGGTGGGCCCCAACGAGGCCACAGTGGAGGAGTGTCAGAGCCGAGCCTGGTGCTCTATATACACCAGCCCCAGGGCCCGCATCAGTTTGGCAATGAGGTAACACTCTTCATTGTTTAAAGCGGCGCCACCGATGGAGGCGATGGCCTCGGTGCGGTTGACCGTCACGCCCTCCGGCGACTTCTGGATAAAATTGGCATCCCGGGTGGCCTTGATACGCTGGGCCAGGGTTTGGATGGCCCAGTCCAGAGGCTTCTCTTCCCAGCGGTCGCTCCCCGGCGCCCGGTAGAGAACCTTTTTCAAGCGCCGGTCATTATTGACGATCTGGAAAACGGCCTGCCCCTTGCTGCACAGGGAGCCTTGGTTGATGGGGTGGTCGGGATCCCCTTCCACGTTGATCAGCCGCCCATTGCTACTGTGGGCAATGAGGCCGCAGCCGACCCCGCAGTAGGGGCAGATGGAGGTGGTAACGGTGGCGTTTTTAATCTTGGCGGCGGGTACCTGATAAGCCCAACTGGGCGACTGCCAGAGGGCTTCCGCTAAACCTGCTGAGGCCAAACCGCCGCCCAACCCTTTGAGAAAGCTTCGGCGGGTGATACTCATACGTCACTCTCCCGTTAGGATAGTTCAAAAATTTTTTAAGGTTCTTGGCAACTCTGGTAAGCTTTGTCCTCCTTTCGGCCATTATGGCTGCGCCTTCCCTGCGCCTCCTCTCATTTCTCCTCTTTTCAATTAAAAAACAGGGGGAAAGGTTTGTAAAGGGAAATTTTGCGATTTTGTGAAATAAACTGAATTATCAATAAAGTGAAAAATATCATTAAATTACTGGCTTAAAGTTGCACACTCGGGAGGCAACCCACGTAGTCATTTCGTACATGGCTGCCCAATGGACCAAATGGGCCAGGGATTAAATCCTGCCGTTACGCGCAACTTGAGATGAGTTCCGCCGCCAGTGCCTGGTGTGACCAAAAGAAGCGCTGCCAGCTGGCAGCAGCCTGACCCCGCTTCTTCTCGCCGTCCGGCGGGTAGGCAAAATTATCCCCTAAATTGATAACTTATTTAAAGAACAATGCTTAGCCGGCGGTAGCTTCACCCCTGCCAGGGATGTATGGTTGGGCCGCCTCTTCATTAAATCTTAACGAAAATTTCACTTCTTTCAATTTATCTCAAATACCCTCAAAACATTGCTCGATTATGTTGGAGAGCAGACAAAGGATGATTGCCCTTTGTCAACTTTCCGGAGAAAGGAGGGAGATTGACTCGGCCAAAAGAACACCTTCTGGCCTGCTGGCCCGACAGGATGACAATCCTGCCTCTGGTAGCGCTTCACTTAAGAAGCACGAGATTTTTCATAACTCAAAGGAGAGAACCTCATGTTGAATGGCAAAAAATGGTTTGTGACCTTTCTGGCCTTAGCCCTGGCCCTCTGTCTGGCTCTGCCGGCCTGGGCCCAGGCAAAAAATGTCTTCATGATGATCAGCGACGGCGCCAGCTTCGGCGCCTGGGATGCCGCGGACCTTTACAAAAACGGGAACACGACCACTTCTCCCTATTTCGGTCCGGATTTTAAAAAATACCTCATGACCACTTACCCTCTGAATATGTCCAACACCCCCAAAGGTGGGAATACTCCCGAAGTAAGCTATGACCCGGCCAAAGCTTGGGATCCTACTCCCCTCAGCGGCACTACCGGTGGTTATAATAAATACTTTAAAGGATATGATTATCTGCGGCAGAATGCCACCGATTCCGCTTCGGCCGGCACCGCCCTGGCCACCGGCCAGAAGACCTATAACAACGCCATTAACTGGGCTAATGATCCTAAAGGTGTGGGCGCGCCCATCCAGCCCACCATCCCGGAATTAGCCAAGGAATGCGGCAAAGCGGTGGGGACCATCAGCTCGGTCCAGTGGTCCCATGCCACGCCGGCCTCCTTTAGCAACGCCCATAACATCAGCCGCAACAATTATGCCGCCATTGCCAACAATATGCTGAACGGCAAGGTCATGGACGTGATTATGGGCGCCGGCCATCCCCAGTTTAATGACAACGGGGTCCGCCAGATCGCCAATTATGACGATCCGGCCGTGACGGATTCCGTGGCCCGTTACGTGGGCGGCCGCGACACCTGGATCAAGCTCAACGAAGGGACTCATCCCGAAGGTTGGAAATTAATCCAGACCCTGCCGGAATTTCAGAAATTGGCCAACGGCACCTCGGCCCTCTTGAGCAACGCCGCTAACCTGCGGCTGGTCGGGACTGCCGAAGTGGCCACCACCCTGCAGCAGTCCCGCAGCGGCTTCGCCCCCACTGACAAAGTGGGCGAAGATCCCATAAATAAGAACGTTCCCACCCTGGTGGAGATGACCAAGGGCGCCATCAACGCCCTGGCGGTTAAGAGCCAGGCCACGAACAATAAAGGTTTCTTCCTGCAGATCGAAGGCGGCGCCGTGGACTGGGCCGCACATGGCAACCAGACCGCCCGCCTTATTGAAGAACAGCTGGATTTCAATGCCGCGGTAGACTTTGTCATCAGCTGGATTGAAAAGAACGGCGGTTGGGACAACAACCTCCTCATCATCACCACCGACCATGGCAACTCCATGCCCTTGGGCCCCGATTCCGGTAGCGTTTTCATGGATCGGCTTGAAGCGGCGGATGTGACCGGGGTACCCACCGTCAAATGGCATTCCAATAACCATACCAACGAACTGGTGGCCCTCTTTGCCCGGGGTGCCGGTTCCGAATTGTTTGAGGCCTTGGTAGACGGTAAAGATGACTTCTTTACCAAGTATTATCCTGATTGGCAGGCTGCCGGTTTCGACGGCCGTTTTATTGATAACACCGATGTCTTCACCGTCCTCAAGGGCGGTGTCTGCCCCGTGCCGGTGCCTGGCGCCGTGGTGCTGCTGCTGGCGAGTGCTACCCGGATGATAGCCGTGGTGCGGCGGCGGCAGGCTTAAGAGGCTACGGCAGGAAACATTAGGAGGGTAAGTTTCCCCAAGGGGTAGCGCTGCCCTCTCACCACCTGAGATAAGGCAGGACCAAGGACGGACCTGTCTTTTTGGTTTTTGGTTAGGGAGAAAATTTTCATCTCCCTTTAACCTCTGGCAATTCATGAAATGACAAGCCAACCCATACTTTTTCTGAGGGGGTTGCCTGTCGCGGCCCTGCTATCCCCCGGTACTGCGAGCCCTAGAGGCCGTCAAGGCTCCCTCGACTGCGCGCTTAAAAAACGCCCGCACCACCAGATGGCGTTGAATTACCAGCCTCCCGAATGACCTCTTTTCCCTGATCTCCCCCGCAATCTCTCTTGACACCCGTGATCCGCTTCTATATCATGAGAAGAAAAATCTCCGAAGGAGCTGGCAGATGCGACTTCAAAGGCGTTATAGTGTGGCAATGATATGCTTTCTGGTGAGCGGTTTCCTCCTGGTCGTGACGGCGTGGGGGCAGCCCTTCATGTTGGACGGCACCCATTGGCAAAATATTTCCTATGATGCCAAAGTAACCTATATCAAGGGTATCGGTAACATGGCTGACTTTGAGGTCCAAGCGGACGTTTCCAAGGACAGCCGCGGTTATTGCATTGCCTATGTATTAGTACAAGAATTCAAAGAACGGTCCATTGATTCAGTGGTGAAAGAGATCGATCAATATTACAAGGACAATCCCCAAGATTTATACAAACCGGTGTTGGAAGTCATGATTCGCCATGCTTCCAAGATCTGTCCCCCTGCCAAAAAGTAACGGAAGAGGTGTCATGATGCGGAAAGCCTGCGTATTAATCGTGCTGGTCTGTTTTCTGGCCGTCGGTTGTTCGGGTATGTCCTATACTACCCAGCGGACCCTGAGTGGTGGGGCCATCGGCGCGGCCAGTGGTGCAGCCATCGGTGCCATTGCCGGAAGTCCTGGCACGGGCGCGGCCATCGGTGCCGGTGCCGGCGCTTTGGGCGGGCTCATCTACGACCAATACAAAAAATCCCGGGGCGAACCATAAGCAACACCCCCGTGGCGCTAGTGTGATAACCGCAAAAAGGGCGAGCCTGATCCAGGCCCGCCCTTTTTTCATCCCACTTACCTGGGGCGGCTATGATGCAGGAGTATCTGGCAAAGTTTGGGCAATCAGCAGCCCCGCCGCAACTCACTTGCAAGATGGACCAATCTGTGATTCCAACGAAGCGAAGCGACCGCAAGATCTCAAAACCTTTGCCTCTTCAGGAGACAAAAATGAATTTTCCCTTTCCTATATAACGTCTAGCATGTTCTGCAAGTGCATCGCGCACCGGGCAGAGAGCCTGTGTCACCACAACTTGATTTAGAGTGAGCAAAGGCTTGTGAGTAGCACCTTGGCAGGCGATTATAACCCTTTGCTGGGGATCTGCCGGATATGCGGCTCATGCTTGACAAGTTATTCCTGCAGCTCCAAAACGCCGCTGCCTTCGGGGAGGGCCTCCACCTGGCGGAGGTGCCGTTCAATGGCCCGGGAGCGGCGGGCGGCATCGTCCATGGTATGGCTGGCTTGATCCAACTTCTTTTTCACGCCCTCCAGGATCGTGCCGAACTTACTGAATTCAGTCTTCACGGCCCCCAACAGACGCCAGACTTCGCTGGACCGCTGCTGGATAGCCAGGGTGCGGAATCCCATCTGCAAACTGTTGAGGAGCGCCGCAAAGGTGGTGGGGCCGGCGATGACTACCCGGAACTCCCGCTGGATGGACTCAGCCAGTCCGGGTTGGCGCAAAACTTCGGCATAGAGCCCCTCGTTGGGCAAAAACATCACGGCAAAATCGGTGGTCTTGGGCGGCCGCAGATACTTGCTGCTGATGTCTCGGGCGTTGGCCCGGACGCTGTCGGCCAGCCTTTTGGCTGCAGCCTGCACGGCTTCGCTCTGGGCCGCCTCTTGGGCGGCCACTAAACTTTCGTAGACCGTCAGGGGAAACTTGGCGTCAATGGGCAGCCAGACTTCCTCGCCATTGCCCCGCCCTGGCAGGCGGAGGGCAAATTCCACCACCTCCCCGCCGATGTCTCCTAATTTCACGTTGCGGGCATATTGTTCTGGGGCCAAGGTATGTTCCAGGAGGGCCTCCAGGCGGATTTCCCCCCAATCGCCCCGACTCCTGATGTTGGTCAAGACCCGCTTCAGGTCGCCCACTCCGGTGGCTAGACTCTGCATCTCCCCCAGCCCCTTGTGCACCTGTTCCAAGCGCTCCGAGACTTGCTTGAAAGAAGCCCCCAGCCTGGCCTCCAGGGTTCCTTGGAGCTTTTCGTCCACGGTAGCCCGCATCTGCTCTAACTGTTTGGCGTTATCAGTCTGGATGTCCCGGAGTTTTGTCTCCACCGCCTGCCGCAAAGCCTCCTGCTGCTGGGTGTTGCTATCGGTCAATTGCTGCATCTGCCGGGCAAAGGACTCCATCTGATCCTTTAACAACTGCCCCATCTCGGTCATCCCTTTGAGCACCGAGTCGTTGAAGCTTTGCAGCGACTGCCCCAATTCCTGGCGCTGTTGTTTAGCAGCCATGGCGTTCTCTTCCCGGATGGCCTCGAGCTTGGCGCTGTTCTCCAGCTTGAGGGCTTGACCGGCCTGATCCAAGGTCTCCCGGAGCTTCAGAAGCAAGTCCCTGGTCTGCTGGGAAAAACCCGTGAAGGCCGTGGTCAACTCCTCCCGATCCCGCCGGGCGCTGGTCAGGAACTCCTCCCGGTTGCGGCCAATCTCTTCTCGGACAACCTGCTCCAGCCGGGCTAGTCCCTTCTCCAGGAGTTCGCCCTGTAGGGTGAGTGCCGTGGCCAAATCACCGGTGGGCAGGCGCCGCCAGAGGAAAATGACCATGATGAGGGTGCCGAAGGCCACAAGGGTTATAACCACCACCAGCGTCAAAAGCATTACCATTTCAAAATTTAAGGAAGACATGATCATACACCTCTGCAGGGCCGGGCTTAGACCGGCCACCAGTTATCGGGAGCCGAAGTTAAGTTTTCTGAATTGATCTTTATCCAGAAAGACCGAATATTCAGGATGGTTCGATTGTAGGGGCTGGGTAACCCAGCCCCTACATTGGCAATTTTCACCCATCACAATACCCGATTTGGCTTGCTAACGGTTTCCGGATGAAGACGAATTAGCACTCCTAGGGCAATAATTCTTTGTCTGCCTCCTACCCTACCCCTCTCTGTGAAGCGTGGCAAGGAAGTTCTGGACCTTCCGGGGGCAAGTCGGGTGGGGCGAACTTATCATTTCGCCTATTATAGCATCTCCCTGGTGACAAGGGTTGTCCAGCGGTCCGCCAGACGCATTTTGGCATGATCTACCTCATTGGACCTCTTGACTTTGACCTCTTGGCAGCTTGGGAAATGACTTGCTAAAGGGTGTCTGTCAATGATACACATTAAGGAGAAAGCAACTTCGTGGCCAGCCTGCAGACACCCTGGTGGCCGGAGCCCCTGCAAACCAGCACCTTTGCCGTACGGTCAACCTCACAAAAAATATTTATGTCATATCAGGTTTTAGCCCGCAAATGGCGGCCCCAAACCTTTGATGAGGTAGTGGGGCAGGAGCATGTCACCCGGACTCTGAAGAACGCCCTGGAGATGGGGCGGGTGGCCCATGCCTTTCTCTTCAGTGGCCCTCGGGGGGTGGGCAAAACCTCAGTGGCCCGCATCTTGGCCAAGGCCCTCAATTGTGTCCAGGGCCCGACGCCCACGCCCTGCAATCAGTGCCAAGCCTGCCAGGAGATCACCCAAGGCCATAGCCTAGACGTTTTAGAAATTGACGGCGCCAGCAATCGGGGCATCGATGAGGTCCGGGAACTGCGGGAAAATATTAAATACCTGCCGGCCCATGGGGGTTATAAGGTTTTTATTATCGACGAAGTCCACATGCTCACCAAGGAGGCCTTTAACGCCCTCCTGAAGACCCTGGAGGAACCCCCGGCCCACGCCATTTTCATCTTGGCCACCACCGAAGCCCACAAGGTGCCGGTCACGATCTTATCCCGTTGCCAACGCTATGATTTTAAGCGCCTAAGCACTGCGGCCATTCAGGAACATCTGGCTCAGATGGCGGCTAGGGAAGGTTGGTCCATTGCGCCGGCAGGCCTACAACTCATCGCCCAGGAATCCGAGGGCGGCATGCGGGATGCCCAGGGGCTACTGGACCAGGTCATTACCTTCGGCGGCCCCAATGTCAGCGTCTAGGCTATTGCCCGCATTCTGGGGGTCACGGATCGGCGTCTCCTCCTGGAGACCCTAAGCGCCCTGGTGCAGCGGCAAGGGCCGAAACTCTTGGAAATCGTCGCCGCCTGTCATGAGCATGGCCACGACTTGCGACGTTTTTATCAGGACCTGCTGCTCTTTAGCCGTCACTTGCTCATGGCCAAACTTGGGCCCAGCGCCCGTCCCCTGGCAGATCTGGCTGACCAGGAGTGGGATTATCTCCACTCCCTGGCCCAGCCCGTCAGTTTGGCCCACCTGTTTAACCTCTTAAGTAGCCTGCTGCGGGGCGAAGAGGAACTGCGGCGGTCGCCCCATCCCCGGCTTTCGTTGGAAATCCTGTTGTTGCGGTTGGTGAGTCTGGAGCCGCTGCTGGATCTCCCTGACTGGCTGCAGCGGTTAACGGCTTTGGAGAGCCGGCTCGGGCAGCAGGGTGACACCATTGCGACCATGGCTGCCCAGGAAATGCCAGTCTTGGCCCCTTGGCCAGCGATGCCCGAGCCTTCTCGGGAGGAGGTGACCCCTCCGGCCGTGCCACCCCTTGAGCCAGCCACACCCGAGCCGAGCGTGGATGAGACGCGTTGGCAGGCTTTTTTGGCTTTTCTGGAGGCCCAGGATGGCGGCCCCTTGGCCGGACGCTTGGCCGGCAGCCGCTTGGTCGACCAAGATGACGGCCTGCTCCGCGTGGCCCCCACCGAGGCGTGGCGGTCTGCCCAACCTCACCATGCAGAGCAACTACAGGCTTTGGTCCAGCAGTTCTTTGGCCCCCGCTATCGGCTGGAGATTGAGCTACCTCCGGCGCCGGTTAGCTCGGTGCCGGAAACCCCAGCCAAGCGCCAGTTGACGTTCACCGAGCTCAAGCCCTTGGCCCTGGACATCTTTGGCGGGCAATGGCTTAGCGGCCAGGACAGCGTCACGACATCCCAGGAGGAGATCCAGACGTGAAAAACTTCGGCAACATGATGAAACAGGCCCAGAAGCTACAAAGCAAGATGCTGGAAATGCAGGAAGAATTGGGCAATAAGACCGTCACTGCCCAGGTGGGGGGCGGCATGGTGGAGGTAGTGGCCAATGGCCGTCAGGAAATCCTCTCCCTGCGCATTGATCCGGAAGTAGTGAATCCCGACGATACCGAGATGCTCCAAGACCTGATCTTGGCTGCCGTTAACGAAGCCCTCAACCGCTCCCGGGAGATGGTTTCCACGGAAATGGCCAAACTCACCGGTGGCCTGAAAATTCCCGGCCTTTTCTAGCCGAAGCTCGGCAAGTATCAAACCAGAACATGGCGCGACCTTATTATCCGGCTCCCCTCCGGCAAGTGATAAAGGCTTTGAGCAAATGGCCGGGCATTGGCGAGAAGACCGCCTCCCGCTTGGCCCTGCACCTTTTGCGGGCCCCGGCCCAGGAGGTGCTGGCCCTCAGCCAGGCTTTGCAGGAACTGAAGGAAAAGATCGGCCTGTGTCGGCGTTGCCATGCCTTTGCTGATCAGGAACTTTGCCCGATCTGCGCTGATCCGGCCCGCCAGACCGGGCAGATCTGCGTGGTGGCCGATCCTGGGGACCTGATGGCCCTGGAGCGGGTGGGTTTTTTTCAAGGGACCTACCATGTCTTGGGAGGCCTGATCTCGCCCTTGGATAACATCGGCCCGGGCGATCTCCATATCAACACCCTGTTAGCCCGTCTGGCGCCGGAAAATATCCGGGAAGTCATCTTGGCCCTCAACCCCAGTCTGGAAGGTGAGGCCACTATTGCCTATTTGAGCAAGGAATTGCAGGCCCGGGGGGTGCAGGTCACCCGTATCGCCTACGGCCTGCCCATGGGTGGCGACCTTAAATATGCTGATCAACAGACCATCAGAGAGGCTTTACGCCATCGGGTAGCGGCCGCCTCTTCTTAACCCGTTTCCCTTGTCCCTCCTCACCGGCTCTGGAGCTACCGAATCTGGGCAGAAAATCCTTTAGGTTGTGCATATTGTTCCTCTTATAGGGCTGTGGCTTGGCTATGATCATTGACCGCCGTCTTTTAAAAAATATCGACTGGTTGCTCATTGTCCTGGTGCTGGCCATCGTCTCCTTGGGAATCATCAACCTTTTCAGCGCCGGGCTCAATCAGACGGCAGATCGGGCTACCCCGCTGTATCTTAAGCAAGTGTATTGGTTGCTCATCGGACTGGGCCTCATGGTCATAATGACCACCTTTGATTATCGCCGGTTGGAGCGCCTGGCTTACCCCCTCTACTGGTTCAGTATCCTCCTCCTCGTAGCGGTCATGATCGTAGGGAAGGTTGTAGCTGGTTCAAAACGCTGGCTGGTCTTTGGCCCCCTTACCTTCCAGCCCTCGGAGCTCACCAAAGTGGCAGTGATCCTGGCCCTGGCGACCCACTTTTATCGACAGGAGCGCTTTGATCCATTGACTTGGCGCCAGTTAGCCTTTCCCAGTCTCCTTATGCTGCTGCCCTTTGTCTTAATCGTCAAGCAGCCTGATCTGGGCAGCGCTCTATTGGTAGCCGCCGTGGCTGCTACCCTGATTCTGTTTGTGGGCGTGCGGTGGCATATCCTGGTGACTTTGGGGGTAGGGGGCGTGGCTGCCTCGCCAATCTTCTGGTATTTTTTAAAGGATTACCAGAAGCAGCGGATTTATACTTTTTTAGACCCGGAGCGGGACCCCCTGGGTTCAGGCTATCACATTATTCAGTCCAAGATTGCCGTGGGCTCTGGGCAATTCTGGGGCAAGGGGTTTCTCAAGGGCACCCAGAGCCAACTAAATTTCCTACCGGAACAGCACACTGACTTCGTCTTTTCAGTTTTTGCCGAGGAATGGGGGTTCGTGGGGTCACTGACCCTCATTCTCTTGTACCTCCTGCTCATTCTCTGGGGGCTTCATATTGCCCGCTCCTGCCGGGAGCGCTTCGGCAACCTGCTGGCCGTGGGCATCACTGCCATGGTATTTTGGCAGATTTTCATTAATATCTCCATGGTCACCGGCCTCTTGCCGGTGGTGGGCATCCCTCTGCCATTTTTTAGTTATGGGGGATCATCCCTGGTGGCCAATTTCTTGGGAATCGGCCTGCTGCTCAATATCAGGATGCGGCAGTTTTTATTTGCGAAGCCGACTTTGTGATTTTTTCATCAAGAATTAACCTCCGAGGATAACTTATCTTTTTGCGATTATTCCCTGAGCTTGACCAGCACTCTCCGAGGTTGGCTTATATTGCTAATGTTTTCGCCTCATTGCCTCTAAGAGGGGGCAAGTGGCCCAGGCGGCCGGGCGGCCCCGCCAAGAGCGAGAATACCATATTAAATTGAGGGGTTAGAGGATAGGCTGAGGAAAATGCCGGGAAGGGGAGCCAGGCAGGCCGATTTTTTAAAAAAACCTTTGACAGATCAGCCAAAAAAAGGTAATAATCCAAATTGACTTTGCATAAAAGTTCACATATTCATTTTTTTAGGTATTACAAATCGTTATAAGAGGTGGCCAGTAGATGATTGACATTGATTGGACGTTGTTTGTGCAGATTGCCAATTTCCTCTTCCTGGTCTTTCTCTTGAACATGGTCCTGTTCCGGCCCATCCGGAGGATTCTGAAGGAACGCCAGGCGTTGGTGTCTGGTATGCAAGCAGACATCTCCTCGCTGACGGAGTCGGAGCAGGGCGTGCGCCAAGAAATCCAGAGTGAGCTGCTGGCGGCTCGCAAAAGTGGGATTAACCGGCGCGACATGATCAAACAGGAAGGCAGCGCCGTAGAGGCCGGGATGTTGGAGAAGGCAAAGGCGGAGGTTGATGAAGAAGTGGCGCGCATGACGGCCAAGATCAAGGCTGACGTGGCCGCGGCCCGGGAAGCGTTGCGGCCTCAGGTAGAATCCTTTGCCCTCGACCTGGCTACTAAGATTCTGGGGAGGGAAGTGGCATGATGACAGGATCGCTGAATTGCCTGAAACGCCGTGGCTTTTGGCTTGGCCTGAGTTCCAGCTTGCTGCTCGCCGGGGTGGCCTGGGCCGGCGGTGGGGAACACGGGCATGGGGCCATTGATCCGGCCA
>CAZARS010000002.1:15042-16246 GCA_964487625.1 uncultured Desulfobacca sp. | reverse complement strand
GGACGATCTGCTCTGGCGGACCGTCAACTTCCTGGTCTTTGCCGCTATTCTCTATAAATTAGCGGCCAAACCCATCAAAGAATTCTTCACCAAGCGCCAGACCGACATCAGCTCTGAACTCCAGGATCTGGAGAGCCAGAAGATCAAGATTCAGAAGGCCCTGCGGGAAGCCAAGGCTCAGTTGGCGGCAGTAGCGGCCGAGCGGGAGCAGATTATTCAGCAATATATCGCCGAAGGTGAAGCTGAGAAGGCAAAGATCATCGCCAAGGCTGAGCAGGCGGCGCAGCGCCTGAAAGATATGGCGGCCATGACCATTGCCGCGGAAACCAAGAAAGCGGCTGCCGAATTGAAGCAGGAAATCGTTGAGGCGGCAATCCAGCTTTCTGAGCAGATCGTCAAAGAAAAGATCGTTCCCGAAGACCAACAGCGGTTGGTTGATGACTACTTAGCAAAGGTGGTGGAAGCTCATTGATTAATCTATCTCTGGCACGTCGCTATGCCAAAGCCTTGCTGAGCATCGGCAAGGAGGACGGCAAGTATAAGGAATACGGGGCGGAGCTGAGCTCCTTTGCCTTCTTGCTGCAAAGGGAACCGGAGTTGTTTGACGCCATCGTCAATCCCATCTATCCCCGTGACGATCGCCGGCGGGTCCTGGACGCCATCCTGGAGAAAATCCAGCTGGACCCCATGGTCACCAACTTCCTGAAGCTCCTGTTCGATAAACACCGGTTTGATGGCATCATGCGCATCACTGAGGTTTATCAGGAATTGGTTGATAAGCTGGAGAATATCAGCCGCGCCAAAATCACCTCGGCCACACCCTTGGATGACACCATGGTGGACCGCATCCGCCAGGCCCTGGAAAAGATTACCCAGAGCACGGTGGTGGTGGAAGTGGCCGAAGATCCTGCCATTATCGGAGGGATTGTGGCCCGGGTGGGGGACCTGGTGCTTGACGGCAGCGTGCGGACCCAGCTCCAGAGTTTAAAAGAAACTTTGATAAGAGGTGAGGTTGCTTAAATGGAAATCAGAGCAGAAGAAATCAGCCAAATTATTCGCTCCCAGATCAAGGATTACGAGAAAAAGGTCGAAGTAGCCGAGACCGGGACCGTGCTGTCCGTGGGTGACGGTATCGCTCGAGTGTCCGGCGTCGAAAAATGTATGGCCATGGAGCTGTTGGAATTCCCTGGCGGCATTTACGGCA
>CAZARS010000002.1:0-15013 GCA_964487625.1 uncultured Desulfobacca sp. | reverse complement strand
GGAAGAAGACAACGTCGGGTGCGCCATCTTGGGTGAAGATATCCATATCAAAGAGGGCGACTTGGTAAAGCGGACCGGTCGGATCGCCGAAGTGCCCGTTGGGGAAGCCTGCTTGGGCCGGGTTTTGGATCCGGTGGGCAATCCCATCGACGGTAAAGGCCCGGTGGAAGCCAAAGAGTTCCGGCGGATCGAATTGAAGGCCCCCGGCGTTATCGAACGCCAGCCGGTGAACGAGCCCATGTATACTGGCTATAAGGCCATCGACGCCATGACCCCGGTGGGCCGGGGCCAGCGGGAATTGATCATCGGTGACCGCCAGATCGGCAAGACCGCCCTGTGCGTGGATGCCATCATTAACCAAAAGGATTCTGGCATCATCTGCATTTATGTGGCCATCGGGCAGAAAAAATCCACTGTGGCCCAGGTGGTGGACGCCTTGGAGCGGTATGGCGCCATGAAACATACCATCGTTATCTCCGCCACCGCCAGTGAGCCTGCCCCGTTGCAATATATCGCCGCCTATTCTGGTTGCACCATGGGTGAGTATTACCGGGATTCCGGTCGCCATGCCTTGATCATTTATGATGACTTGTCCAAACAGGCGGCGGCGTATCGGCAGATCTCCTTGCTGCTGCGGCGGCCGCCGGGACGTGAGGCTTATCCGGGTGACATTTTCTACAACCACTCCCGCTTGCTGGAACGGGCGGCCAAACTCAACGACGAAAAAGGCGGCGGGTCGCTGACGGCTCTGCCCATCATTGAAACCCAACAGGGCGACGTGTCGGCGTATATTCCCACCAACGTTATCTCCATTACCGACGGTCAGGTGTACCTGGAACCGGGTCTGTTCTTTGCTGGTGTCCGTCCCGCCATCAACGTCGGTCTGTCCGTCTCCCGGGTCGGTGGCGCCGCCCAAGTGAAGGCCATGAAACAGGTGGCCGGTTCGCTCCGCCTCGATCTGGCCCAATACCGTGAGTTGGCGGCTTTTGCCCAGTTCGGTTCGGAATTGGACAAAGCTACCCAGGCCCAGTTGAATCGTGGTATCCGGTTGGTGGAAATCCTCAAGCAGCCGCAATATGAACCGCTGCCCATGGAAAAAGAGATCACCATCCTCTATGCTGGCACCCGGGGTATTTTGGATGATCTGCCGGTGGATTCTCTCGGGGCTTTTGAAAAACAATTGTATGAGTATATCGGTAACAAACATCCCGAGATTTTTACTACCCTGAAAGAAACCAAGGAAATCAACGCCGATCTGGACGCCAAGATGAAAGCCGCCCTGGAGGCCTTCAAGGCTGAATTCAAAGCCAGCCTGGCCGCTTGATGACCGGCGCTCACCGGAAATCGAGGAGGGTGTAAAGCATGCCAACATTACGAGATATTAGGCAGAAAATCGCGGCGGTCAAAAAGACCCAGCAGATCACCAAGGCCATGAACATGGTCTCGGCGGCCAAATTGCGGGGGGCGCAGACCCGCATGGAACAGTTTCGCCCCTACGCGGCGGCGTTCCGGCAGATGCTGACCAGCATCGCCTCCCGGGTCGAGCCCGAGGCCCATCCCTTTTTCCAGAAAGCCGAAAAGGTGGAAAAAGTGGAACTGGTCTTGATGACGGCAGACCGGGGTCTGTGCGGCAGCTTTAATATGAACCTCATCACTGCTGCGGAAAAATTCATCCGCCAGAAACAGGCTGAAGGCATTGAGGTAGTCCTCACCGCGGTGGGCCGGAAAGGTCGGGATTATTTCCGGCGGCGGAAATTCAATATCCGTCAAAGTTATGTGGATATCTGGAATAAGTTCGACTTCTCCAACGCCCAAGCCGTGGGCCGGGATGCCGTTGGTCCTTACAATGCCCAGGAGGTTCAGGAAGTCTATTTAATCTATGCCAATTTCATCAACATGGTGGTCCAGCGGCCGACCATGGTGCAGCTGCTCCCCATTGTGCCGGATACCGCTGCAGCCGGCGGGCCAACCCAAGAGTATCTCACCGAGCCAGCGGCTAATGAGTTCTTGGGTTACCTCTTACCGCGGTACATCAATGTCTCCATATACCAGGGCTTCTTGGAAAACTCCACCAGCGAACATGCTGCCCGCATGACCGCGATGGATAACGCCAGCAAGAACTGCAAGGATATGATCACCTCGCTGACCCTGGTGATGAACAAAGCCCGCCAGGCGGCCATTACCAAGGAATTAATGGATATTATCGGTGGCGCCGAGGCCTTGAAGGGCTAAGCGCTTTCTGAGGAGGATTTTACTATATGAATATCGGCAGAATTACCCGAGTCATCGGACCGGTTGTGGACGTGGAATTTGAGGAAGGCCAACTTCCCCATATTCTGGATGCTCTCTTAATCACCAACCCGGCCATCGACGACACCGAAGACAATCTGGTCGTGGAAGTGGCCCAACACCTCGGTAACAATGTGGTGCGCACCATCGCCATGGACACCACCGATGGTTTGGTGCGTGGCATGCCCGTAAAAGCCACCGGCAAACCCATTGCCGTGCCAGTGGGCCACGAAGCCTTGGGTCGCGTGCTCAATGTGGTGGGCAAACCCGTGGATGGCATGGGTCCCGTGGTAGCCAAACACTATTACACCATTCACCGTCCCGCCCCCTCCTTCGTGGAGCAGGATACCACCGTCAAAGTGTTGGAAACCGGCGTTAAGGTTATCGACCTGTTGGTGCCCTTCCCCCGGGGCGGCAAGATGGGCATGTTCGGCGGCGCCGGCGTCGGCAAGACCGTTATCATGATGGAAATGGTGCATAACATCGCCATGCACCATGGCGGTATCTCGGTGTTTGCCGGCGTGGGCGAACGGACCCGGGAAGGCAATGACCTGTACCTGGAAATGAAACATTCCGGCGTGTTGCCCAAATGCGCCTTGATCTATGGCCAGATGACGGAACCTCCTGGCGCTCGGGCCCGGGTGGCCTTGACCGGTCTGACCGCAGCGGAATACTTCCGGGATGAAGAAGGCCAGGACGTGCTGCTCTTCATCGACAATATCTTCCGTTTTACCCAGGCCGGTTCTGAAGTCTCGGCGCTCCTGGGCCGCATGCCCTCCGCTGTGGGTTACCAACCCACCTTGGGCACGGACTTGGGTGAATTGCAGGAACGCATCACCTCCACCAAGAAGGGCTCCATCACCTCCGTGCAGTGTGTGTACGTGCCGGCCGACGACTTGACCGACCCGGCGCCGGCCACCACCTTCGCCCACTTGGACGGCACCGTGGTGCTCTCCCGCCAGATCGCTGAGTTGGGCATTTACCCCGCCGTGGACCCCTTGGACTCCACCTCCCGGATCCTGGACCCCATGGTTTTGGGTGAAGAGCATTATCGGGTCTCCCGCCAGGTCCAGATGATCCTGCAGAAGTACAAAGACCTGCAGGACATCATCGCCATCTTGGGCGTGGACGAACTCTCCGACGAAGACAAACTCACCGTGGCCCGGGCCCGGAAGATTCAACGCTTCCTCTCCCAGCCGTTCTTCGTGGCCGCCACCTTCACCGGTATGGAAGGCAAGTTCGTACCGGTGGCCGAGACAGTGCGCGGCTTCAAGGAAATCATCGAAGGCAAACATGACGACCTGCCCGAACAAGCCTTCTATATGGTGGGCGGGATTGACGAAGCCGTAGCCAAGGCCGAGCGCTTAGCGGCTATGGGCTAAGCCCTCTGCTTCAAGGGGGAATCATGGCAGAGAAAACCTTACTATTGGAAGTTGTCACCCCGGACCGCCAGGTCGTGAAGACTGAGGTGGATATTGTGGTCATGCCGGGCGTCCAAGGCCAATTCGGCGTCCTAGTAAACCACATTCCCTTCCTCTCGGCCCTGGAAATCGGCGAAATGTATTACCGCAAAGGCGGGCAGATCGAGTATCTGTTCATCGGCGGTGGCTTCGCCGAGGTTACCGGCGAGAAAGTCACGGTCTTGGCGGATTCAGCGGAACTCGGAAAAGAGATCGATATCGAACGGGCCCGCCGGGCCAAAGAACGGGCGGAAAGACGCCTTGCCGCCGGCCGGGCCGCCGATATTGACTGGGCTCGGGCTGAAGCCGCCCTGCGTCGGGCCATGGCCCGGATGAAAGTGGCCAGCCGTTAAGCTACCCACAACCAGGAAACCCTTAAAGGCGCACGCCTCGGCAGTGCGCCTTTTTTTTGCGGAGCACGGGAATCGGCCTTACGAGGTGAATTACTTGCCTCCTCTGGCAGTTTCATACCTCTTTGCCAACCCCATCCATAATCTGGGTCTTCTCCACCCGCTTGTGGTTGTCTCAATGCCATCAGGAATAATACTCCAGGCGAGGGAAAGCTTTTTTCAGGCAGGGGGGGACTTCTGGCCTTGCGGCGGTGAGCAGGGCCAACATTTCCAAGGCGTTGGCTACCCCTTGACCCCGAGGGTGATTATTGAAAATAAGGTAGGTTTCGGCAGCTTGGGCCATGAGGCGGCGGGCTCGGTTGGCCAGTTGGGCCAACTCCTCCGGCGAGTAGAGATAATCATACCGGGCACCGGCCTCCCCTCCCTGAACAAACCACTGTCGGCGATTGCGGCCATGCAGGCGCAAATAGGCAAAAGGTCCACAGACCCAGTCCGTTGCGCCCAAGGAATAGGATATCTGGGGTTGATCAATATTGCAGAAGGCCAGGCCATGGTCAGCCAGGAAGTGGCGGACAGCCTCGTTTTGCCAGGAACGGTGCCTGACCTCCAGGGCCAGGGGATACTCCTGAAAATGCTTTTGCAGAAGCAGCAGATAGGCCCGATTCTCGGCAGTATTATGAAAAGAATAGGGGAATTGGGCCAACAGGGCGCCCAAGCGACCAGCTGCTTGTAACGCCTCCAGACCTGCCTTTACCGGCCCCTCTTCTTGCCAAGGCTCTGCCCGCCGTTCGTGGGTGAAGCCCCGAAACAGCTTGGCCGTGAAGCGGAAATCCGGTCGATCCGCCACTGCGGCCACCCACCGTTGGGCCAACGTCGCCGAGATGGGACGATAAAAGGTGACATTTATCTCCACGGTGGCAAAAAAGCGGGTCAGAAAGGTCAAGCGATCGGTCCCTTGAACCCCCGGTGGATAGACCACGCCTTGCCAATCCTGGTAATCCCACCCTGCCGGGCCGATGCGGAGCATTGCTCTGTGCCTGTCTTGTTGAGTTCTCAGGAAAAAATAATTCTCATATAAAGGTCCCCAAGGCACATCCCTTGGGACAAGCCTTTATGGCATCCCTATGGCATGATATATCAAGCCGACCTCGCTTGGATAGAAAAAATCTTGACATCATGGGGTAGGTATGCGAAATTTGTATATCGTGACGTGACAATGGGGGAGCGGACGTTTTTTTGCCTTGTGGGCCACATACCTGCAGCACGGGCAGATACGAATTCAGGAGTCAGGTGCATCGGGCGTACGGTCGGTTACGGCAGATGCTTTTTTTATGAATTAAGTAGTCCTATGATACACGTTACTTTGCCAGATGGAAAGCAGCATACCGTCCCCGAGGGCCTCAGCGCCGGAGAGGTATTGCGGCAGGTCGGCCTCGCCGGGGACCACGAGGTGGTAGTGGCCCGGATTAATGGCGACCTGAAAGATCTTTCTACCCCCCTGACCAGTGACTGCACTCTTGTACCGGTCACCCAAGAGTCACCAGAGGGGCTGGAGATTGTCCGGCACAGCGCCGCCCATATCATGGCCGAGGCGGTGCGGTCGCTGTTTCCGGGCGTCAAGATCACCATCGGCCCGGCCATTGAAAACGGTTTCTATTACGATTTTGACCCGCCGCAGCCTTTCACGCCCGAAGACCTGGAGCGCATTGAAAACCGCATGCGGGAATTGGTCCAAGAGGACCTGCCATTTATCCGGCGGGACGTCTCTTGGCAGGAAGCAGTGGATTTTTTTCAATCTCAGGGCGAGACTTACAAGGTTGAACTGCTCCAAGACCTGAAAGACCAGCAGGTGAGCCTCTATCAACAGGGCGATTTCGTGGATCTGTGTCGGGGCCCCCATATTCCCTCTTCCGGCTATCTGCGGGCCTTTAAGCTCACCGGCGTGGCCGGGGCTTATTGGCGGGGAGATGAGCGCAATCCCATGCTCCAGCGGATTTATGGCACCGCCTTTGCAACCCCCGCAGAATTGGAGCAATACCTTCATTTTTTGGAAGAGGCCAAACGCCGGGACCACCGCCGCTTGGGCCGGGAGTTGGGCCTGTTCAGCATCGAAGACGAGGCTGGCCCCGGTTTGGTCATTTATCACCCCAAAGGCGCCCGCCTGCGGGTCCTCTTGGAGGAGTTTGAACGTCGGGAACATCTACGCCGTGGCTATCAGATCGTCATGGGCCCCACCCTCTTGAAATTAGACCTCTGGAAGCGGTCCGGTCATTTCGAAAATTATCGGGAAAACATGTACTTTACCGAGATTGAAGGGGTGGCCTACGGCATTAAGCCCATGAATTGTCTGGCCCACATGCTCATCTACAAATCCCGAAAGCGCAGTTACCGGGAGCTCCCCCTGCGGTACTTTGAATTGGGCACCGTGCATCGCCATGAACGCTCCGGCGTGTTGCACGGCCTGACCCGGGTGCGCCAGTTCACCCAGGATGACGCCCACATCCTGTGCCGGCCCGATCAGGTCGAAGAAGAAATTGCCGGCGTCATTGATTTTGTGGCCGATGTCATGGGCATTTTTGGCTTTGAGTACGAAGTGGAGCTCTCCACCCGCCCGGAAAAATCCATCGGCACCGCTGAAGATTGGGAACGCGCCACCAACGCCTTGGTGAACGCCCTGCAGGCGCGGCAACTGCCCTTTGCCATCTGCGAGGGGGAAGGGGCCTTTTATGGTCCGAAAATCGACATTAAATTAAAGGATGCCATTAACCGCCGTTGGCAATGTGCCACGGTGCAGTGTGATTTCACCCTGCCGGAACGCTTTGATCTCACCTACACAGGACCGGACGGCCAGCCCCATCGGCCCGTCATGCTGCACCGGGTGATCTTAGGGTCGCTGGAACGCTTCTTGGGGGTGCTTATTGAGCACTATGCTGGGGCCTTCCCGGTCTGGTTGGCGCCGGTGCAGGCCATTATCCTGCCGGTCACGGACCGGGCCCATGCCTATGCCCAGGAGCTGGCCCAAGCCCTGCTGGCCCAGGACCTGCGGATTGAAGTTGATTGGCGCAACGAAAAGTTGGGCCTAAAGATCCGTGAAGCCCAACTGCAGAAAATTCCTTATATGCTCATTGTCGGCGATAAGGAGGTGGCCGCCCGGACGGTGTCGCTTCGCCAATTAGATGGCACCGAAACCAAAGGGATTGCTTGGCAAGAATTTGTTGAACGCCTGGTGACCGAGGGCCAGATGCCGCGGCCGGGCAAGACGTAAACCCCAGCTCGGGAGGAAGGTATTATCCAGAAACAGCCCAAAGTCAATATTAATCGTATGATCAAAGCCGCCGAGGTGCGCCTGATCGGTCCGGACGGCGAGCAGATCGGCATCATGCCTTTGGCAGAGGCCTTAAATCGGGCCGCCGAAGCCAACCTCGATCTGGTGGAGGTTGCCCCCCAAGCCAACCCGCCGGTCTGCCGGATCATGGATTACGGCAAATTTAAGTATTTACAGAGTAAAAAGACCCAAGAGGCCAAAAAGAAACAGACGGTTATTCAAGTTAAGGAAGTGAAGTTCCGGCCGAAAATTGAAGATCACGATATTGCCTTTAAGATCAAAAACATCCGTCGGTTTCTGGCCCAAAAAGACAAGACGAAAATCTCTCTGATTTTCCGGGGACGGGAAATCGCCCACCCCCAGATTGGGATAGACCTGCTGAATCGGGTAGCCGCAGAGTTGGCAGACATCGGCACCGTGGAGCAGGCCCCTAAAATCGAAGGCCGTAATCTGACCATGATCATCGCCCCCAAGTAGCAGCCTCGGGGGTGTGCCTCACCGAGTACCTGGTGGGCCGCTGACTTTTGGGACTCAAGGGGAGCAGCCATCATCCTCCAGGGAGAGGCTTTTTCCTTCTATTAGATTTTAACTATTATTTAAGAATTCATATCATTTAATGTTATATTTTGAACTACGCACTCCCGGCACTCTTGACTATTTCTGGCCAAAGGGAGTCTGATATAGAGGAAGGTCCATGCCAAAAATTAAAACCCATCGCGGTGCAGCCAAGCGGTTCAAGGTAACGGGTAGTGGCAAGTTTAAAATGAACAAGTCTTTCCGCCGCCACATCCTCACCTCGAAGTCTGCCAAAAGGAAACGGCAACTGCGGCGTCCGGAGTATGTCGATCAGACCAACGCCAGCAGCCTGAAGAAACTTTTACCTTATTTATAACAAGGAGTTGTCATGCCTCGCGTCAAACGCGGTGTGCGGGCCCATGCCCGCCATAAAAAAGTTCTGAAGATGGCCAAGGGCTATCGGGGCGGTCGTCGTCGCCTCTACCGGTCGGCCCGGGAAGGAGTGGATCGGGCCCTGTGTTTTGCCTATCGGGATCGTAAAGTCCGGAAACGGGACTTCCGCAACCTGTGGATTGTCCGGATCAATGCTGCGGTCCGCCCCTACGGCCTATCTTATAGTCGCTTCATCAACTGCCTCAGTAAGGCCAATATCAAGTTGGACCGCAAGATCCTGGCTGATCTGGCAGTGTATGCCCCCGCTGATTTTGCCCGCTTGGTGGAGGTAGCCCAAAAAGCGGCGTAAAAAGGCCGAGGTGGGGCCAGGTAGTCATCCTGGCCGGGTAAGTGCCAAAGCCGGCGCGGTAGTCATGGCCTCTAGAGTGTTGGCCAGGTCACCGGGAGTAGTCGGGGAGGGGATGCAGGGTTGACATTAGATGAGTTGCAACAGCAAGTTGAGCAAGGGCTGGCAGAAATAGCCACCACCGGTGAGCCATCCGCTTTGGAGAAGATCCGGGTTCGCCTCTTGGGACGCAAAGGGCTCATCACCCAGGCCCTCCGCTCTTTGGGTAGCCTTCCGGCGGATGAGCGCCCCCGTTTCGGTCAAGAGGCCAACCGCTTAAAAAAAGCGGTGGAGGCCGCCTTAGAGGAAGCCCAGGATCGGCTCAAAAAGGCAGCTCTGGCCGCGGCGGCGGTGAGCCTGGACGTGACCCTGCCCGGCCGCCGGCTCGATATGGGGCGATTGCATCCCATCACCCAGATCACCACAGAAATCTGCGATATCTTCATCCGGCTGGGCTTTGAAATTGCCGAGGGCCCGGAAATCGAGACCGATTATTATAACTTCGAGGCCCTGAATATTCCGAAGGATCACCCGGCCCGGGATATGCAGGACACGTTTTATATTTCGGACAATATTGTCCTGCGCACCCATACCTCTCCCATCCAGGTGCGGGTTATGGAAAAACAGCAGCCTCCGGTGCGCGTCATTGCCCCAGGCAAGACCTTCCGCCGGGACTCCGACCTGACCCACACCCCCATGTTCCATCAGGTGGAAGGTCTGTTGGTGGATAAAGGGGTTTCCTTCGCCGATCTAAAGGGAGTCTTAACCCTCTTCGTGCACGAGATGTTCGGGCCAGAGGTGGGACTGCGTTTCCGGCCCAGTTTCTTCCCCTTCACGGAGCCCAGCGCCGAGGTGGATATCCAATGTGTGATCTGCGGCGGCGGCGGTTGCCGAGTCTGCAGTCAGACCGGCTGGCTGGAAATCTTGGGCTCCGGTATGGTGGATCCGGCCGTCTTCGGTTTTGTCAATTATGACCCCGAGGTTTACACCGGATTTGCCTTTGGCATGGGCATTGAGCGCATCGCCATGCTGAAGTATGGCATCAACGATCTCCGCCTCTTTTTCGAGAATGATCTGCGGTTCCTGCGGCAGTTTTAACCGACACCTACACAAAAGGCGAGCTCGCCCCCAGGCAGGTCAATTTTTTCATCCTTTCTGGCCACTGACCATCGACTTCTGACCCCCCATGTGGCGCCTCCTGGATCATGACCCCAGCCCCCCTGCCTGGAATATGGCGGTGGATGAGGTTTTGCGGCGCTCCCACGCCGAAAATGGTGGCCCCCCGACCCTCCGCCTTTATCAATGGTCTTGTCCGACCCTGTCGTTGGGGGCAGGCCAGCAACTGCCAGCGGATCTGACGCCAGAACGCCTCGCCGCCCTGCAACTGACCGTGGTGCGCCGTCCCACAGGAGGTCGGGCGGTGGTGCATGGCGGCGATCTCACCTATGCCATTGTAGCCGGTTGCCGGGAGGGTTTCCCCGCCTCTATTCCCGCGGTCTATCGGCGGTTGCGAGCTGGTTTGCAGCGTGGCTTGGCCAAATTGGGGATTAACACCGCTGCGGGAGTAACCGCGGCCGCCATCGGCTTTAGTTGCTTCGCCCATCTGGGCCAGGGTGACTTGACTTGGCAAGGGCGGAAATTGGTAGGAAGTGCCCAATCCTGGCAGGGCCAGTCATTTCTGCAGCACGGCTCCATCATCTTGACCCCACAACAAGAAATGTGGCGGCAGCTCCTTGCCCCCTTGGGCCAAGAGGTCTCCTTGCCCATCACCTCCCTCCAGGAAATTTTAGGTGAGCTGCCCCCCTTGGCAGAGCTGAAGGAGGCCTTGCGCCAGGGTTGGGAGGAAGAGCTGGACATTCGTTTCTGGAGCGGCGAATTGACCGCCTGGGAACTGCAGCGGTTGGCCAAAGATTATGGCTTGACTCTGGAGAGGCAGCCTCCTTGGGGCTGGCAACCTGACGAGGGCCCCTAAATGGCCCGGTCCCATCTCCTGCAAACCCGGCAATGGCTCCCCCGCCCGCCCGCGGCAATCTTTCCCTTTTTTGCCGACGCCTTTAACCTGGAGCGCATTACCCCGCCGGAGCTCCAGTTTCAGGTCACCACGCCAGCGCCCATTACCATGCAGCTGGGCACCCTCATCGCCTATCGCCTGCGCCTTTTCGGGGTGCCGTTTACCTGGCTGACCCGCATCGCCCTTTGGGAGCCGCCCCACCGGTTTATCGATGAACAGTTGGCCGGGCCTTACCGACTTTGGGTGCACACCCATACCTTCAGCCCCTGGGCTGGCGGCACCCTCATGACCGACCGGGTAGTCTATGAGTTACCCTTCTGGCCGCTGGGCGAAATAGCTTTGCCTCTGGTGCGCCGGCAGTTGGCGCGCATCTTTACCTTCCGTCGCCGGACTATTGCCCAACTTCTCTTAGATTCTTGAGTTAACTATGAAATTCCTGCCTTCACAATTAATGTTTTTTCTCCAGAGTCGAGAGACCACCCAGAAAATCCGGTCCTTACTGAAATTTATCGTATTCCTTTCCCTGCTCATTACGCTCTATAGCATTCTTTTTCATTTCCTGATGGAATATGAAGGACGCCAGTATTCTTGGCTGACAGGCTTTTATTGGACGCTGACCGTAATGTCCACACTGGGATTCGGGGATATCACCTTTACCAGTGACTTGGGCCGCCTTTTTTCCATCGTGGTGCTTCTTTCCGGGGTACTCTTGTTGCTGATCATGTTACCGTTCACCTTTATCACCTTCTTTTATGCACCGTATCTGGAAGCCCAGTCCCGGTTTCGGGCTCCCCGGGAAGTGCCCCAAGGCCTGAAGAACCATGTCATCCTGACCAGCTTCGATCCCCTGACTATTAGTCTGGTGGACCGCCTGCAGCATTATCAGCGGCCACATGTCATTCTCACCCCCGATATTCAGCAAGCTTTAGAACTCCTGGATCTCGGTTATCATGTCGTGGTGGGCGAATTGGACGACCCCGCCGCTTATAAGGCTGTCCGGGTGGAACAAGCCGCCATGGTCGTCGCGAATAATGATGATATGAAAAATACTAATATTACCTTTACGATCCGCGAGCTCTCAAAAACCATACCCATCATCACCAACGCTGATTTGGATGAGTCCATTGATATCCTGGAACTGGCTGGCAGCACCCAGGTGTTTCAATTTATGAAGATGCTGGGCCAAGCTTTTGCCCGGCGGACCTTGGGCATCAGTTCCCGGGCCAACATCATCGGTCGCTTTGATAAGTTATTGATCGCCGAAGCTACGGCCATGCGCACTCCACTCGTGGGCAAGACCCTTTTGGCAAGCGGCATCCGCCAGGCTACAGGGGTTAATGTGGTGGGAGTATGGCAGGAGGGGCAGTTCATCGCGCCGCGGCCCCATGAGGTGATTCAGCCTTCTACCGTCTTTGTTTTGGCCGGCACCGAGGAGCAGCTGGCGCGCTATGATCAATTGGTCCAAGGGGCCGAAGAATTGTCGGCGCCGGTGCTCATCCTCGGGGGTGGCCGAGTGGGGCGAGCTGCCGCCGATACCCTCAAAAATCTGGGCATCTCCTTTCGCATCATCGAAAAGGATCACGCCCTGATTGACAATCAAGAGGAATACATCGAAGGAAGTGCGGCTGATTTAAAAACCCTGGAACGGGCGGGTATTTACACGACGCCTTCAGTGTTAATTACCACTCATACTGATGATCTGAATATTTATCTCACGATTTATTGTCGACGTCTCCGGCCAGATGTGCAGATCATCAGTCGCGCCACTCTGGATCGGAATATCAGTATCTTGTATACGGCCGGGGCAAATCTAGTGATGTCGGCTGCTTCTCTGGCTGCGAACACCATTTTAAATCTTTTGATCGGTAATAAAGTTTTGATGATTACTGAAGGACTGAATATCTTCAGAGTGAAAACTCATAAAGACTTGGCTGGTCGGACCCTCCAGCAAAGTAAGATCCGGGAAGATACCGGCTGCACCCTCATCGCCATCCAGACGCCCGAAAGGCTTATCCTTAACCCCGCGCCAGACCAGCTGCTGCGGCAAGGGGATGAACTCGTCCTCATCGGCACAGTAGCTGCCGAAAAACTCTTCACGGCCCGTTACCCAGGTTAGGAGATCACTAGTGCTCATCCTGAAACCAGGAGATCTTGCTTTGGACAGAATCCAAACTAATGATAATTGACGAAAAATATAAGATAATTATTCCCCTCACCCCAACCCTTTCCCCGCCTGGCGGAGAGAGGGAGTTGGGGCTTTCTGGATGGACCCTCATTATTAAAAGCAGGCCGAATGGCGGCCGCCCTGCCTTTTTTCGCCAAGACTGCCATTACTTCTTGAAAACCTGCTCGTACAGGCGACGGTTATCAATGGGCGTGAGGCTCTCCCGGTAGCGGGGGTTTTCCCCCTGATAGTTAAAATAATTAAACGGCGCGCCCTCCCAAGTCTGGCCGGTATAGGTGTTCTTGGTGCCCCAGCTGTCCGTATGGTAAATGGTACCGCCCTCCAGATGGGAGATCCAATCCTGCTGGCCGCGGATATAGTTGGTCCGCTGGTAATCAATATAATCTTGACTGCGTTGCCGTTCATCATAGGCAGCCTGCATCATGGCCGAAATCTCCTGTCGGGTGCGGCTGATCACGGCCGCGGTCTGGGCCTGCAATTCCTGCAACCGTCTGAGGCCATTGGCAATATATTGCTGGGCATAGGCATCATCGATGCGATATGACTGGGCCATGGCCAGGAAAGTCGGCACCATGGCCAGGAACTGCTCGGCCGGAGCCGTGAGGGTGAGATGCCAGAACCGCCAGCCAGTGTCCAGCCGGGAGCCGAAACAGATTCCCAGGGTATACCCCTGACAACGCCGCCCCTGAGCGGTGAAGGAATACAGGAGTTCTGCGGCCTGCACCGGTCCAACGGTGTATACTTGGCCGATGAGCTGACTTAAATCAGGGCGGGGCCGGCGCTCCGCAAACTGCAGGTTCGCCAATAACCCCTGCCGGCTGGCCAGGGTGGCCAAGGCCTGGTCAGGGGGGAGAAAAGGCAGGGTGGGGACGTTGGGCAACTGTACTCCCAAACGAGGCGACAAGACTTCGACTTCCAGGACCATGAAACTGCTCTGCCGGGCTGCATCCATCGCCAAGAAATGGGTGCGACCCAGATCTTGGTAACTCCAATGAGGCGGCAGGGCAAAAGTAGCGGAGCCGTCCCCCAGGCGACACGGGCGCAAAGGCAAGACCTGGGGAGCGGTGCCGGTCCCCACCGGCAGGAAGCCGTTTTTCATGATCTTGAGGTTGGCCAGGATACTGAGCAACAAGGGCTTATGGCGTTCAAACTGATCCGCTGGTGTCTCGGCCAGGGAAACGAGCCCCCATGGCCCGTCTATCGTCAGCCAGATCCGGCCTTCCCGGGGACCCAGTTGGGGATGAGTATAGCGGAAAGCAAAAACCCCCCTCTGCCCCTGCGGCGCCAGCCAACTCTGCTCGAAGCGAAAGTCCGGGCAGTTGGCCTGCACCGGTTGGCAAAGGGCCCTGAGCATGGCTAACAGGTTGTAGCCTTGGGGATTGATGCCCAGAGACTGCCTGACCAGGAATCTGCTGGCGGGATCACTCACCTGCACGTCACAGGCTGTAGCATCCCCCGTCTCCTTCACCTGCCAATCAGCGGGTTTATAGAGCACCACGTTTCCTTGGGGGGAGATATATTTGACCATGGTCGGCGCCTGTCCCCAGGCTAACGTGGTCCACGCCCCCAAAATCAAGAAGATGATGACCGTAGGCATAGGGTACCCTCCTTTTACCTGGGGCACAACTTAATCCACGGGGGCCACATGGCCAGCCTGCCCCCCCCTCTTAACGCTCTTGTAGCTGGCTTTAATCCCCCATCCTGAATTTCTACCCCCGTCTTTTTATTGTTGGAGCAAGATTCTGATATGATCCGCCACGCAGGCCGCCAGGACGCTTAAGTTATAGCCCCCCTCCAGGACGGTGATGAGGCGCCCCTCACAGACTTCCTGGGCAAAGGCCGCCAACCTGGCGCCCATGTCCCGGTAGCCGTTCTCGGTCAGCAGCATGCTGGCCAGTGGATCATCGGCATGGGCATCGAACCCTGCAGAAATGAGGAGGAATTCCGGGGCAAAGGCCCGGAGTTGCGGTAAAACCAGGTTGTCCAAGGCCTTCAGATAATCCTTATCGCCACTGCCCGGGGGCAGGGGAATGTTCAGCGTTGCCCCCTCCCCTGCCCCTCGCCCGATTTCCGAGCTTTTGCCGGTACCGGGATAGAGG
>CAZARS010000001.1:53823-72015 GCA_964487625.1 uncultured Desulfobacca sp. | reverse complement strand
AGCGGACAGGGAGTCTAAACTTGGAGGAAGAAGTGGTTGGCGACCTCGGGGGGCACCGGCAAGGCTTCCCCGAAAGAAAAAGGCCTGCAATCCTGAGGAAAGGAACAAAAATGGCCATCATGGTTTTTAGTGATGGGGGGGTCTCTTGGAGCAAGGGAAGAAAGCCCACTCCCGCTGGGCAGCTCAATGGAAGGGTGGGGGGCAGGGAAGGTAAAGGACGGTATTTGTCGGCAGCCCTTCTTCCCTTCCCTTGCCTTTCAGGCGGCCAGCTTTTCCCGCCGCAAAATTTCCCCTCGGGTGCTGATGACCACCTGCTCATGGGGGACGCGTTTCCCAGCCTTAACCATCCCCTGCTCCACAATATAGGCCAAGCCGGCACAGCAGGGCACCTCCATGATGACGGTGGTGACGCTCTGAATGTCCGCCTTCTGGAAGATCTCCGCAAACTTGGCGATATATTCCGGCACGTTGTCAAACTTGGGGCAGCCGATGAGGACCACCTTCCCGGGTAAGAGTTCCTCATGTACCGCCGGGAAGGCAATGGGCCCGCAGTCGGCCAGGACCAGCAGATGGGCCTGCTTTAAGAAGGGCGCCGTCGGTGGCACCAGCTTGATCTTTACCGGCCAATGGGTCAGGGCTGAAACCCGGTCTTTGGGCTCTAGGGGTTTGCACACCTCCATGGCCGCGGGGCCGAAGGTCTGGACCTGGGCCGAAGGGCAGCCGCAGGCCAGCGTCGGGGCTGGCTCCGGGCTGGCCGCGGCCAGCCTCTTCAGGTGTTCCTCCACGGCATGCTCGTCAAAATCCTCAGCCTCCCGCTCGACGATTCTTAAGGCCCCCGTGGGGCATTCCCCCAGACAGGCCCCCAGGCCGTCGCAGTAGCGTTCAGCCACCAGTTGGGCCTTGCCGTCCACGATCTGGATGGCCCCCTCGGCGCAGGACGGCACGCATTGGCCGCAACCGTCGCACAGGTCTTGATCGATCTCGATTATTTTTCTCATGACTTTCATGGTATTGCTCCGTTCTTAAGCTGTTGGGGGGGCCAGACAGCATTTGCGCAGCTCCTTGGCAGCCAAATTCCGGCCTGCGGCCGTGTGGAATGTGGCCGCTACCAGGGCGTCTAAGGCCGCAGCCGTCAGGGGTTTTTCTTTATACTCTTCTTCCATCTCCGCCAACGTCTTGGCATCTTGGAAGATCTGCCGATTAAGGTCCGCCTCGTCGCCGTCGGCGGCCAACAGCCCACACACCTCTTCAATCAGTCCGGCCGGAGCCAACAGCTCTGTCAGCAGACGGCGGGCCGTAGGCCGGTCGCTGGCCCCGGGCTCATCCACTTCATGGAGATAGGCGGCGCTAAGAATAACCGCCAGGTTGCCCCGTTCCTCCTTGCCGATGGCCTCGGCATGGCGGGCCACCCGTGTCGCCCGGCCGATGCGTTTGAAATCTCTACCGTAAAACCGTTTGACCGCAATGGCTACCCGGTCTTTAAACAGGTCCTCCCGGCCGGCCAGGAGTTCCGGCGGCAGCGATCCGAAGCATTGCTCCGCATACTTGCAGTAGGCTGCGCAGCCGAAATCCATTTTGGGGTTGAGCATCCGCTCGCCACATTTCCTACAGCGCCGGCTGGCCTCGTCTTTAAAAAACTCCATCTCGCCGCCGCATTTGGGGCAAGTGGTCTCAAACACGGCCCCTGGCTTCCAGTAACGGGTATCTTGTCCGGGGCATTGCATGGTTTCTCTCCTTGAAGCAGATAAAGTTCTTGCTGTTAAACACTGGTTCTATGGGAGGGAAGAGGGCAAAAGGATCAAGGGGGGAGTGGCCAGCAAACTGACTGATACCCTGGGCAACCTTTAACCCCAGCCCTTTCCCCCTCTTCCCTAGGCCTTATCCCAAAATCGCCTTCAGGTCTTCCTCAGGCGTGCTGATGGGTTTAATGTTAAAATTCTTCACCAGGAAGTCCAGCACGTTGGGGGTCACAAAGGCCGGCAGGCTGGGCCCCAGGCGGATGTTCTTAATACCAAGGTAAAGCAGGGTCAGGAGAATGGCCACTGCCTTCTGCTCATACCAGGAGAGGATCAAGGATAGCGGTAGATCGTTGACCCCCACGCCGAAAGCGTTGGCCAGGGCCACGGCGATCTGGATGGCCGAGTAGGCATCGTTGCATTGGCCCACATCCAGGAGCCGGGGGATGCCGCCGATGTCGCCCAATTGCTTGTCAAAGAACTTGAACTTGCCACAGGCCAAGGTCAGGATGACCGTATCTTTGGGGGCTTTCTCCACGAACTCGGTATAATAGTTCCGGGCCGGTTTGGCGCCATCGCAACCGCCCACCAGGAAGAAGTGGCGGATTTGCTTGTTTTTGACTGCCTCAATGACTTGTCCCGCCACCCCCAAGACTGCGTTGCGGGCAAAACCGGTCATGACGTAACGGCCGTTGGTATCCTCCGGGAACCCCGGCAGCTCCAGGGCTTTCTCAATGGCCGGGGTGAAGTCCTTATCGGCGACATGTTTAACGCCGGGCCACCCCACCAGGCCGGTGGTGAAAATGCGGTCCTTGTAGGAATCGGCCGGCCGCTGGATGCAGTTGGTGGTCATGATGATGGCCCCGGGGAATTCGGGGAATTCCTTGATCTGGTTCTGCCAGGCGGTGCCGTAATGGCCATAGAAATGGGGATATTTTTTCAGTTCCGGATACCCGTGGCAGGGCAGCATCTCGCCGTGGGTGTAGACATAGATCCCCTTGCCCTCGGTCTGCTTCAGGATCATCTCCATATCCGCCAGGTCATGGCCGGAGACCAGGATAGCCTTGCCCTTTTTGGCGCCCAGAGGTACTTTGGTGGGCACGGGGTTACCGTAGCGGCCGGTGTTGCCGGCGTCCAGCAATTCCATGGCCCGCAGATTCATTTCGCCGCACTTCATGGCCAGGGGGATTAGTTCCGGGACTCCCAGGTTGGGGTCCAACATGGCGGCCAAGGCTTCGTGAATAAAGGCATAGACTTTTTCATCTTCCTGGCCTAAAATCTGGGCGTGGTCGGCATAGGCGGCCACCCCTTTGGTGCCGAAGAGGACGATGTGCTTCAGGGACAAGGCATCGGCGTCCGGGGCCGGGAAGGTCTTGATGCCCAACTGCTCACCTTGGGCAATGAGGCCCTCCAAGGTAGCTGCTGGGGTTAAGGTGGCAGCCGGGCCGGGGATGTCCACCTTACCGCCCGCCGCCTTGACCTTAGCCTTCAGGGCTTCCCGGTGTTTCACGGCGTCGTTGATCCAGGTGACGAAACGGGCCGGATCAAAATCCACGTTGGTGAGGGTGGCAAAGAGGGCCTGCAGGGTAAAGACGTTGACGTCTTTATCACTGACGCCGACTTTGCGGCCTTCTACCGCCACCTGGGACAGGCCGATGAGGGCATAGACCAGCAGGTCCTGCAGGGCCGCCACTTCGGGGTTTTTGCCGCAGACGCCCTGCACGGTGCAGGCTTGGCCTTTGGCGGTCTGTTCACATTGATAACAAAACATGGATTCTCCTCCTTTCGGGATTGGGGTTGACTGAGATCGTTTGTCTTTGTTGTCTAGAAGATTAGCCCGGCCCAGCGAAAAAACCTTGATTTAGATCAAGAGGAGGAAAAAATTTTCACCTGACGGGGTGAAAAAGGCACGGCGAGGTGGCAGCGGGCTTGGCTCACCCCTACGACGGAGGTAGTTTTTTCCGGCCCACAACCGCCGCAGGCAGCTAACCTTGGGAAAATGAGGCGTTTGCCGCCAGCGTGCTAAGGCTACAGAGGATCGATGACCTTGGGGGAGGGAAAACGGTGAAAATTCATCTCCCGATGCAGATCCGCCTGATGCCATGCTCCCGCATTAAGACAGCGCTGTGGGTATCGTGCCGCAGGTTGCCGGCTAAGTGCGTCATCACCGCCATCACTTCTCCGGCCACGGCGGCGTGCCGCGCCGGCAGGACCAAAATTGCCAACCCGGGCGAGGCCAACTGCGCCCTGACAAACTGCCAAGCCTCGGCAAGGTTCCAAGGCCAGCGCATGCTTCGCGGCTGGGTGGTGATGGGCAGAAACCAAAAAGAATAGGCCAGGTGAGAAACCAAGCCACAGGATTGCGGCGTTGGGTTTCATGCCAGGCACGACAGGCGGGATGAAAAAGCAATTCTGCGTTGGCAGGGTAAACCAATAGGTTGGTGTCCACTACCATCAGCGTCCCTCCATGACTTGATATAATGCCTCCCGGTCCGCTCCGTCCACCACGGCGCCGCCGCTCTGACAGGTCGGCAGGGCCGGTAGTTCCCCGGTTGCCGGCTCGGCTTGCAACTAGAGCCGCAAGGCGGTCTCCACCAACTCGGACAGAGTGCGGCGCTGGCGGACGGCTTCTTCTTGCAACCGGGGTATAGCGGTATCATGATTTTTTAGGGTGGTTTTCATATGGAGAAACAAGTCAAACGTATGGCTAAGTGCTAATGATAAGCTCCTTCTAGGGCGGCCCATGGCCGCCGCAACCCACTCCAACAAGAGAACGGCCATGCTGAACTTGCCACAGATTCAATCTATTCCTTTATTTTCCGGCCTGCCGGAAGACCAACTACGGGAACTAGCCACCATTGTCGGCGTTAAATCGTACCGCCGCGGGCAGCTCATTTTTCAGGAAGGGGAAGAGGGCAGGGGCTTTTATGTGGTGAAGTCGGGCCGGGTAAAGATTTATAAACTTTCCCCGGACGGCAAAGAACAGATCCTCCATATCTTTGGCCCCGGGGAGCCCTTTGCCGAGGTGCCGGTCTTTGCCGGCCAGCGCTATCCGGCCAACGCCGAGGCCTTGGAGGACTGCCGCCTGTGGTTCTTTCCCCGGGCTGGTTTTGTCGAGCTCATCCGCCGCCATCCCTCCTTGGCCCTCAATATGTTGGCCATGCTCTCCCTCCGCCTCCGGCAGTTGGTCAAACTGGTGGAGGACCTCTCCCTGAAAGAAGTGCCGGCCCGCCTGGCAGCCTATTTGCTTTATACCGCCGAGGAGAAGGGCACAGGGCAATTTGACCTGGATATCCCCAAGAGCCAGTTGGCCAACCTCTTGGGCACGACGCCAGAGACCCTCTCCCGCCTCTTGGCCAAACTGGTGAAAGAAGCTTATATAGAAAGCAGCGGCCCCCGCATTATCATCAAAGATAAATTGGGCCTCCAGGCCCTGGCGGCCGGTCTGAAAGACAGAGGCAAGAAAAAAGAGCGGTCGGAGAATTAACCTTGGGCAATTTCTAACAATATGAACCAAACTTAGCAGCAGGATCCCTAGGGGGGAATTGTCTCATCCGATGTATCAAGGTTTGAACATTATGTTCAGAAGAGTGAACGAGAATTTATTCTCCCACACCCAACAAAAGATCATCAGACCTTTTCCTTGCCCCGCCGCAATACCCTCCAGGAATTTTTTTCTTATTGTTTATTGCCCGTAATCTGGCGCAATGAATGAGCGCCAGCTGATTGATTGGCCCCCAAGAGCTCGCCTATGGCACTTGTTTTGCATGGAGGGAGAGGTAAGTTAACAGGATGGATCCATCTTGCAGAAGAAGCTGGCTTGACGATGGCTATCGTTTTGTAGCGCTCAAGAGCTTTTCTAAAAAGCACATGGAAAAAGGAGGACTTATGCGGAAATTAGCTTTATTGGCAATGGTGACGGCGTTGGTCGCTGCTGCATTCAGCGGACAGGCTTCAGCCTACACAATCCTGGACCAAACAGAGGTTCAGTCTTTTCAAGGAAATAATCCAGTGAACTGGAATAGCCAACCATGGCATGATGTTATCGGGGCAACAGATACTTTTGATACGTTCAAAGCTGAGGTAAGCGGCAATACCTTTACGATCTTCACCAATTGGAATCCGACGAAAAATGGTTCGATCAATGCCGCTGTAAAGACTGCGGATTTCTTTATTGACAAGGATCTGAACGGTTCCTGGGATCTGGCCATCCGCCTTGATAGCACGGGCTTGGGTTCTGTCTTTGCCAACAATCTGACTTATCAGACTTCTCAGAATATTTTTGGGAGCACAAATAACCTGATTTACGGTGGTCGATTTGATTATCCCGATAAGTCCAACCCGAGTCCCGTACCGGTGTGGGCTACCAGTGCGGCCACGAGCACCACGACAGTGACCTGGACCGATGGCGCTGGCTACCTGAATAATAAAGTGGCCATTGACCTAACCGGTCTTGGTCTCAATCAGCCGTGGAGATTCGTATGGGGGACCGCCACCTGCGCCAATGACGGCTTTAGCGCTGTGGTTCCCCTACCGGGTGCAGTCCTCCTCTTGGGTTCCGGCCTGTTGCGGGTCCTGAGCTTGCGCCGGCGCAGCTAAGTTGCCAACTAATACCGTATAGGGGGGCACAAGCCAAGAGGCACCGTGCCCCTTATTAATGTCCGGCAACGTTGTTGCAAAAGGGTGGCGGCGCCTGGGTATCTTTTATGTCCGTCTCCTGTCGGCATTCTGAGGGAGCGTAGCGGCCGAAGAATTTCAGATCCTTCGCAATGCTGAGGATAAAAAGAGAAAAGAAACCATTGGTGGAGGGCTTTTTCAAGAAGCCTGCCGGTCAATTACCCCTCCAGGTGATACTTGTAGTTTGCTCTCCACCATTTTCTAGAACAAACGGGGTCCATACGGGCCCCGTTTGTTCTTGCTCCATCGCTTCGCCGCGGCGCCCGGGGTGGGGATGCTAAATCTGGCGAGTCCATGCCTATCCGGCGGGAGAAGACCCGCAACCCCATGATTAAGTCAAAAAAGCCCGGACGGCCTGTTCTACCCGGGCCAAGTCCACTTGGGTATCAAAGCAGGGTCCGTTGGGGCGATGGTTGAGGATGCCGAAGACCGGCAGAGGATAGCTGTCCTGGAGGCCGCTCACCAGATCCCGTTCGCAGGCCACGGCAATGATGACCCGGGGGCGGCGTTCCACAATGATCCGCCGGGCAATGGTGCCACCGGTGGCCACCGCCAAGCCTACCTGATATTTCTCGGAAATCTCCACCAGACCTTTGATATGGCATTTCCCGCAGCGTTTGCAGTTCTCCACCCGGCCGGTAATACGCACCGGACAGTCATGGAACTGCAGACAGTGGGGCATGAGCAGGAGGATCTGGTCAGGCCTGGCTTTGATGTGCTGGGCCAGCACCAGTTGATTGTTAATCTCCACAAAAGACTGCTGCACCCGTTCTTTGCTGACGCCAAAAAGGCGGCCGACTCCGATGAGGAGAGGAAAGACAATCTTGACGATGAGGCCCCGCAGTTTCCGGGAGATAAACAGGTCGCGCCCCAGGATGATGGTGAGGGTCAACAAGAGCACTCCTGCCAGGGCCAGGAGAATCAGGGTGCCGAAAATAATCCCCAGGACCAGAGGGAGCTGGGGATGGATGTTGGTAAAACCCACATACGGCACATACCAGAGGAGGGCCAATATGGGGCCCAACAATAGGCAGGTGCCCACCAGCAGGCCGATAAAGATCCTTTTCTGGGGACGCAGGGAATTGCCGCCGTTGAGGATGAGCTGGGGTTGGTCCGAAGGAGCAATCTCAGGCATGGCTAACCCAAACGCTGGTTGACAAGTCGGTGCCCCCGGGCAAACTCCTGGGCCGACAGGCGTCGACGCCCGGCCAACTGCAACTCCTGGACCCACAGACTGCCCTGGCCACAGGCAATTTCCGCACCGGCGGCGGTTACCTGCAATACCGTCCCCGGTGGCGCGATCGGTGGCGTGGTTGCTCCGACGGCGGGGCGAAAGAGCTTGAGAACCTGTCCTTGCAAAAAGGTATAGGCCCCCGGACTGGGATCCAGGGCCCGGATCAGGCGGTGCAGCCACACCGCAGCCTGGTTAAAATCCAGGCGCGCCATGGTCTTGGTGAGACGGGGGGCAAAGGTGACTCCCGTGGTCGGCTGGGGGAGGCGGACCAGGCGGCCAGCCTCGATCTCCCGCAAGCTCTGGACCAACAGGTGCGCCCCCTGCTCGGCCAGGCGAGTCCCCAACGAGCCGGCCGTGTCATCGTCGTAAATGGGCTGGGGTTCCTGCAGGAAGATATCACCGGCGTCCATCTCGAGGGTCAGCCACATGATGGTAACACCGGTCTGGACCTCACCGTTGAGGATGGCCCAGGGAATGGGGGCTGCCCCTCGATACCGGGGGAGGAGGGAGGCATGGACATTCAAGACACCCAAGGTGGGGATCGTCAGAACCTCCTGGGAGAGGAGCTGGCCAAACGCCACCACCAGGATCAGGTCCGGCTGGACCTCCTGCAGTTGCGGGATGATATCAGCCTGTCCTTTAAGCTGCGGTTGCCAGACCGGCAGTCCTAACTCCAGGGCCGCGGCCTTAACCGCCGCAAAGCTTACCTTTTGCCCCCGACCCCGGGGTCGATCCGGTTGACTCACCACCGCCGCCACCGGGAACCCGGCCGCCACCACAGCCCGGAGGCTGGGCACGGCAAAATCCGGCGTCCCCATGAAGACCAGGCGCCGGAGAGGACTCATTTTTTCAAACTCTTCTGGAGCTGCCGTTTATATAGACTGCGTTTCAATCGGCTGATGCGATCAATGAACAGGATCCCGTCCAAGTGATCAATTTCGTGCTGCAACACGACGGCCAAGAGATCCTTGGCCTCGAGGCAGATGGGTTTGCCCTCTCGATCCAAGCCTTTGACAGTCACACAGGCCTTGCGTTTGACATCGCAGCTATAGTCCCGCACTGACAGGCAAGCCTCTTGGTGGACAATTTCGCCAGAAGCCGCCACGATTTCTGGATTGATGACGACGTGAAGATTGCGCTCCCCGTCTTTATGGTCAAGATCAAAGACAATGATCCGATGCAAGGCCCCCACCTGATTGGCTGCCAGACCGATGCCGGGCGCATGATACATGGTATCGGCCATGTCATCAATGAGACATTGGATTTCTGGGGTAATCTCCGCCACCGGCTGGGCCTTTTCCTTCAATACGGGGTGCGGGTAGGTTTGTATATCCAAGATGGCCATGAGCACACGATCCTGTTTACCTGAACAATCTCTGAGGCAAGATGCCAACATAGTAATAATACATTTTAAGTTATTTTGCAGGCAAATTCAAGGAAACGGTGTGCAAAAGGAAAAGAGCGGAGCGGTGGGGGCGTTGGGTCCAAGGCATCCTTTGCCGGTATGGCGGCCAGAGCCGCTCCTTGGCGCAGAGATAAGAAAAAAACAAAGGCCAAAGCGCGCCCCGGCACAGGGCACCCTTTGGCCTGTTTGGTCGGGGTGACTTAGAGATCGATGATCATCTCGGCTTCATTGCCGCACTGGGTGCAGGTGAAGGTGCCCTTGGCTTTCTTGGCAGGCGGAGTGGCGGCCGTCTCATCGCTCTTGCTCTCCACCACAATTTCTTCACACTTAATGGTCATCTCGGCTTCATTGCCGCAGTTTTCACAGGTACAGACCATCACTTTTTTCTCTTCCATGGCTTTTTCCTCTTGACTAAAGGTTTATCAAACAAGACAAGCTCTCCCCGGAAAAAGAGGCTGTCCAACCTGGCAAGCCAGTCTGGTTTGCCTGGTCTCAAGGGAGCCCCGGTTGCAGGCCCTTTCATCTGGTCCCACTGGAGGATAGAGATTTCTGGCCAGGGTAAAGGGCTGAGGGCCTGGCTGGGCTTCCTTTCTTGTGGTGTCTTTTAGAGGGGGCACTTTTTCAAGGTCATGAACCAATCCAAGACCTTGGTATCGGGTGCCGGGGCTTCCACTCTATCTTTGGCTGTGCCACAAGAGCCGGGAGGCGGCACGATGACGTCCTCGCCCGGCTGCCAATCAGCTGGCGTGGCCACCTGGTATTTATCGGAGAACTGCAGGGCGATCAATAACCGCTTGATCTCCTCGATATTCCGGCCGGTGCTCAAGGGGTAATACAAAATGGCCCGCACAATGGCGTGGGGATCAATGATAAAGACGGCCCGCACCGCCTGGGTAGTGCTGGCCGCGGGCTGCAACATGCCAAAGGCCTTGGCAACCTCCATGGTCAGATCGCTGATGACCGGGAAGGTTACCTCAATATCCTTCATGTCCTTATAAACGATCTTTTCTTTGATGGTCCGCAACCAGGCGATGTGGCTATAGGTGCTATCAATGGACAGCCCCAGAAGTTGACAGTTCAGTTTCTCGAATTCGGGCTGCCTGGCAGCAAAGGTCATGAACTCGGTGGTACAGACAGGGGTGAAGTCAGCCGGGTGAGAGAAGAAAATGACCCATTTGCCAAGATAATCATCCGGAAAATTAATGTGGCCTTGCGTACTCTCAGCCTGAAAAGACGGGGCTTTTTCGCCGATCAAAGGAATTTTACTGATCTGGTCCATCTGGGCTCTCCGGGTTCAAGGGCTCTTTTCTTCTTGAGCGCCTCGTCATGGTTAGGCTTGCCTGGCCAACCTTGCCCGGACGGGTGTCAAGGCGGCAAAGTGGCCAGGCCGATCCAAGTTATTTTGCACTTATGATTACAATAACAGACAACCCACCTCTTGACAAGGAAAAGCCGCCAAAGCTAGGAACTCCAGTGTTCATGGCAAGTTGCCCGCCTTACGATTTGCCCAAGTCAAAGCGGTCCAGGTTCATCACCTTGTGCCAGGCAGCGATGAAGTCCTGCACGAACTTTTCTTGAGCATCATCACAGGCATAGACTTCGGCGATGGCCCGGAGTTGGGAATTATAGCCGAAGATGAGGTCAACCCGGGTAGCGGTCCACCGGAGGGCGCCGGTAGCCCGGTCATAGCCTTCGAACAGGTCCCTTTCCTCGGAAGTCGGCTTCCACTCCGTTCTCATGTCCAACAGGTTCACGAAAAAGTCGTTGGTGAGGGTCTCGGGCCGCTGGGTAAAGACGCCGTGTTGCGTCTGGCCGAAATTGGCATTCAAGACCCGCATACCCCCCACCAGGACCGTCATTTCGGGGGCGGTCAAGGCCAACAGTTGGGCCTTATCCACCAAGAGTTCCTCGGCGGACACGGCGTATTTCTTTTTCAGGTAATTGCGGAAACCGTCGGCATAGGGTTCCAGGACCGCAAAGGACTCCACGTCGGTCTGCTCCTGGGAGGCATCCATGCGCCCCGGATTAAAGGGCACAGTAACCTGGAAGCCAGCCTTTCTGGCGGCTTCTTCCACTGCGGCGCAGCCGCCCAACACGATCAGGTCAGCCAGGGACACCTTCTTGCCCCCGGTCTGGGTCTGATTAAACTCCTTCTGGATGCCCTCCAAGGTCTGGAGCACCTTCTGGAGCTGGGCCGGCTGGTTGACTTCCCAATCTTTCTGGGGGGCCAGGCGGATCCGGGCGCCGTTGGCCCCGCCCCGCTTATCGGAGTTGCGGAAGGTGGCCGCAGCTGACCAAGCAGTATAGACCAGTTGCGAAATGGTGAGGCCCGACGCCAGGATTTTGGCCTTGAGGGCGGCGATATCCTCGGCCTCGATGAGGACATGATCCACCGGGGGGATCGGGTCTTGCCAAATCAGGTCCTCAGCCGGCACCTCCGGCCCCAGATAGCGTACTTTGGGGCCCATGTCCCGATGGGTTAGCTTGAACCAGGCCCGGGCAAAGGCATCGGCAAATTCCGCAGGGTTGTCCCGGAAGCGGCGGGCGATCTTTTCATAAACTGGGTCAAAGCGCAAGGCCAGGTCCGCGGTGGTCATCATGGTGGGGACCCGCTTGGACGGATCGTGGGCGGCCGGCGCCAAGTCTTGCTCGGCCACATTCTTGGGCCGCCACTGCCAAGCCCCAGCGGGACTCTTGGTCAGTTCCCACTCGTAGTCAAAGAGCATGTGGAAATAGCCCATATCCCATTGGGTCGGGTTTGGCGTCCACGGCCCTTCCAGACCGCTGGTGATGGTGTCATCGCCCTTGCCGGTGCCGAAGCTGCTCTTCCAGCCCAGGCCCTGCTCTTCCAGGGGCGCGGCCTCAGGCTCTGGCCCCACATGGGAGGCCGGACCGGCACCGTGACATTTGCCGAAGGTATGGCCGCCGGCAATCAGGGCCACGGTTTCTTCATCATTCATGGCCATCCGACTGAAGGTGGTACGGACGTCCCGGGCCGAGGCCACCGGATCGGGATTGCCATTGGGGCCTTCCGGATTCACATAGATCAGGCCCATCTGCACTGCGGCCAAGGGGTTTTCCAGGTCCCGGTCGCCGGAATAACGCTCATCCGCCAGCCACTCGCTTTCGGGCCCCCAATACACCTCTTCCGGTTCCCACACATCTTCCCGGCCGCCGCCGAAGCCGAAGGTCTTGAGCCCCATGGACTCAATGGCGCAGTTGCCGGCCAAGATCATGAGGTCGGCCCAGGAGATTTTTTTGCCGTATTTCTGTTTGATGGGCCAGAGTAGCCGGCGGGCCTTGTCCAGGTTGACGTTGTCCGGCCAACTATTGACGGGGGCAAAACGCTGCAGCCCCATGCTGGCGCCGCCGCGTCCGTCGCCGATGCGATAGGTTCCGGCCAGGTGCCACGCCATACGGATGAAGAGCCCACCGTAATGGCCATAATCGGCTGGCCACCAGTCTTGGGAGTTAGTCATTAAGGCATAGAGATCCTGCTTGACCGCCTGCAGGTCCAGTTTTTTAAATTCCTCGGCGTAGTTGAAATCCGGGCCCATGGGGTTGCTCAGGGGGCAGTTCTGATGCAGGATTTTAAGGTTCAGCTGGTGGGGCCACCAATCCCGGATGGTCATGCCCCGGCGAGCCCGGAAGCGGTTCGCTTGGCCTTTCTCTGGATTTTTTTTATCTTCACTCATACCATTTCCTCCTTCTCCTGTCTGATCCTTCGCATTACCAGGCTGGGCCGCGCCGGCCGGGAGTCGGCCGTGGCGGCGCCTTGAGACTCCCTTGTGAACCCTTGCCGATCCTGGTCGGGGGTCCATCTTCTATATAATAATTTGTTTAGATATTTAATATTAAAAAAGAGTTATTATCCTTAATAAACGATATTTATAATCTCACTCCGCCTGGTTAGAAGAAATTCTCCTTTATTTTAAGAACCTTGCTGACAATCTGGACAGATACCGAAAAAGTTCAAACGATGATCTACGATCTGATAACCAGAGCACCGTGCCGCGGCGCTCACCAGATCATCCACCCCGGGAAGTTCGGGATCCACAACCCGGCCGCAGTGGAGGCAGAGGATATGCGGGTGGGGAAAGGTTTTATTGCCGTCAAAACGGCTGGTTTCAGCGAAACGGATTTCCAAAACCTCGTGGAGTTCTTTGAGTAGAGCCACGGTCTTATAAATGGTGGCGAGGCTGGTGGTGGGAAAGCTCTTCCTTACCTCAGCGTAGATATCTTCCACGCTGGGATGCGTGGTACTGGCTGCCAGAATTTTCAGGACCGCCAGACGTTGCGGCGTCAAGCGGAAATTCCTAGCCTTGAGTTTGAGCAACATCTGCTCTAAGCGGGCCTGGGGGTCGGCCATGCAGAATCCTAAGGGTAAAAGATAAACAGAAAATTTCTAAAAATAATCGTTCTTTTATAATAGCGAAAATACCGCTTCCTGTCAAGAATATTCGCTGGGTGAGCTGGAGAAGCTCTAAAAGGCGTTTCCATGTTCAGCCAGATGTGCCAATTGCTGACGAGGTATGATAAATGAGTTGACGCCAAGTTATATTCATAAGTTGTGTAAGTCAAGTGCTGCAAGTTGGTCATGGCCAAGGGGGGAGAAGGGACAGGATAAAAACTTAGCACAGTTTTTGTGGGAGCAACCGAAGTCAGCCGGCGGCGAAAGCAGTTATACCATTGCCATCAAGGCGGCGGGGCAGATGGTGAAGTATATGATCCGGCAATATCCTTGTGAGCTGCCATTGGACCTCTTTCGAGGCATTATCGGTCAGAAGAGGCTCGCTTCCTCGTATAGTCCTAAAGAGTGCTGGTGTTGAGAAACTGTCTACGCCAGCGCCCCCTGGGCCAACTGTCGGGCTGTCCAGGGGGCGCTAACCAACCAATCTGCCTCCTGACGGCATCGCCCGCTCAGCGTGGTTGCTTTGGCAAGCCCTGGGCATAGAGTTCTACGGTATGCCGTACCTGCACCCGAGCCCGGCGTTGGGACAACAGGTCCAGGAGTTGCAACATACAGGCCGGGCAGCCGGTGGCCACTACGGCGGCGCCACTGGCCAGGATGTGATCTACCTTGCGCTGACCGATGGCTTTGGCAAGTTCATACTGCTGCAGATTGAAGCTGCCGCCGCAGCCGCAGCAGCGGTCGGCCTCGAGCATCTCCACTACCTGCACTCCCGGCGTGGCCCGGAGCAGAGTCCGGGGTTGGGCTGCCACCCCTAAGGATTTTTTCAGGTGGCAGGGGTCGTGGTAGGTGAGGCTCAGGCTGGGTTGGGTGGGCTGATCTTGAGGCCGCGTCACACCCACGACATTCACCAAGAATTGGCTAATATCCAGGGTGCGGTCGGCCAGGTTAGTCAGGGCTTCTTGTTCGTCTCTGGTCATTTCTGGCAGCAGGACCGGCCAGAAGGTCTTGATGGTGGCGGTACAGGTAGCACAAGCAGTGATCAGGTAATCCCCGGGGTGAGCCTGCCACTGCTGCAGATGGTAGCGGACCAGGCGGCCGTAGGCGGTCAGATCGCCGGCTGACAGGGCGGGGATGCCGCAACAGCCTTGGGCAGCCGGGATCACCAGACCCACCCCGTGGTGGCGGAGGGCGTGCAGGACAGCTTGCCCCACCTCGGGGAAGAATTTATCGATCAGGCAACCCACAAAAAAAACCACGGTGGGTTGACCGGGTGCGGCCGGGGCAGCGAGGCTGGGTACTTGTTGATGGAAGGGAGTGACCGCCAGGGGCCGGATGTGGCGGTCTGTCCACAGGGGGGGCTGAAACCGGGCACAGGAGGAGCCCAACAGGGTGTCCGCAGGTTTCAGGAAAAAGCCCTGAAATTTGGACGCTAAGGTTAGGAGACGATGGAAAAACCGCGGTTGGGCCAAGAGGCCTCGGAACAGGACCTTCTGGAACGGCGACAGACCTAAATAGCCCGCGAGGATGGCCCGAGCCCGGAGGAAAATTTCCAAGGCCCGCACCCCGCTGGGGCAACTGGCTGCACAGGCGCCGCAGAGCAGACAACGCTGCAGCCTCGCCTGCACTCCGGACGGATCCCGCACCAGGTCTTGGGCCAGGCCCTGCAAGAGGGCTAGTTTGCCCCGGGCCACATCCGTCTCCCGACCCGTGGTGGCAAACAACGGGCAGACCGCCTGACACAGGCCGCAGCGGTTGCAGAGGGCCAACTGTTCCTGTAAGTCCTGGAGCAAGGTGACTAAGCGCTCTACCTGCTGCAGGGTTCCCGCCGCAGGGGCGTCTTTTGGCAAAGATGAGGAAGGGGAGGGCGTCTCAGACATTGGGGGGACGGTTTTGGCCTAAAGTTCGGAGGCCGGCGCTTCAGATGGTTGTTCGATGGCCAAGAGAAATTTAATATCTTTCAGTTTCTGGGGGCCGAGCTGCTGCTGCATGGCCGCCATGATCTGGGGTTTGGCAAAATGCAGCTCCTGGATCCAGACATGGCTGACCGTCTCCACATAGAGGATTTTGCGCTGATAATCCACCAGGCGGGTGTGCTGCCGGATCGACTCGCTGATGTTCTCCTCCCAAGCCTGGCGCAGCTGGGCAAACAGCTCCAATTGGCGCAGATCCCGCGGTTTAAGGACCTTGGCCAAGATCTCCCCGATAGGGGCAGGAGCTGAGAGATGGGGACGTTTCGCCATGCCGGACCTTCCGGGGGGTTAACGGCGGATCCGGGTGAGAGTGCGGGCGAAACCCGGGGCCGCGGCCACGATGGTGCTCTCCGGGACGCAGAAGGCCAAACGGAAATAGCCCGGTCGGCCAAAGCCCCGACCCGGCACCGCCAGGATATTTTCCTCTTTTAAAGCCTGGACAAAGGCCACATCATCATCCAGGGGCGACTTGGGGAAAAGGTAGAAGGCGCCTTTGGGGGGCGTCAGTTCATAGCCGCAGTCGGTCAAGAGGCGACAGAAGAGCTCCCGCCGGCGCACGTACGGGGTGATGTCCGCGCTGCTGCCCAACAGTGGCACGATGGCCCGCTGCAGCAAGGCCGGGGCATTGACAAACCCTAAAATGCGGTTGGCCAAGATCATGGCGGCCAACAATTCCCGGCGGCCGCTAGCCCGAGGGTTGAGGGCCACATAGCCCAGCCGTTCGCCAGGGATGGAGAGGTCTTTGGAGAAGGAAGTAGCCACCAGGGCTTCGGCGTAAGCCTGAAACACGCTGGGCACCGTTACCCCGTCATAGACCAGTCGACGGTAGGGCTCGTCATTGATCAGGTAGATGGGCCGGCCGAACCGTTGGCTGTGGACAGTGAGCATTTCTCCCAACGCCTGCAGCAAGGCCTCCCCATACACCTGGCCCGTGGGATTATTGGGCGAATTAATGATGACGGCCCGGGTATGATCATTGATGGCCTCCTCAATACGCCCCACTACTGGCACAAAGTCCTGGTCGGTCTCCACGACCCGAACCACACCGCCATGATTTTCCACATAGAAGAGATATTCTGGAAAAAAGGGGGCCAGGACAATGACTTCGTCCCAAGGGTCCAGGATCGCCTTCAGAATCACGTTCAAGGCTCCTGCGGCCCCGCAGGTCATGATAATTTCATCGGCGGTAAACGGCAGCCCATGCACTTGGCTGAGATGGTCGGCTACAGCCTGGCGGGTGGCCAGCAATCCGGCGTTGGGCATGTAGGCATGCAGTCCTGGCCGCAGGTCCTGAACGGCGGCCAAGAGAGCTTCCTTGAAGGCCGCAGGCGGCTCCAGATCCGGGTTGCCCAGGGTAAAATCAAAGACGTTCTCGGCCCCCAAGCGAGCTTTCAGGGCCGCCCCTTCTTCAAACATGCGGCGGATCCAAGAGGAGGACTCCAGGGCCGCCGCCATACGGGTTGCAATGGCCATAACCGCTCCTTCTGTTCGTTCACCACTTACCTTTAATCCCGCCTCCCGGCCTTTTTAGCGTCGACCTACCCGCAGGTCTTCCCCGGCTTTGGCGGGCAGGCCGGCGGCCTGAATGGCGGCAATGGTCCGTTCGATATCATAGGCCACCCGGCGGATGATTGGTTGGATGGTCTCCTCCACCTCCAGGAGTAGGTAGGAGGCCAGTGGGTTGCCGTCTTTGGGGAAGCCGACGCTGCCGGGATTGAGCTGCCGTTGACCTGACGGATCAGCGGAATATGAGTGTGGCCCACCAAGAGGACGTCCTCTGGAATCTCGGCCAAGAGGTCCGCCACCATTTCATCCGGCCAAGAAGGCCGGACATAGTCCCGGATATGGCGGGGGCTGCCATGGGTGAGGCGTAACCGCCATTTTCCCACTTGCAAGGACCGTTCCCGGGGTTGGGCCAACAGAAATTCCCGGGTGGCCGGGGTGACGGCCTGGACGGTCCAGGCATAGATTTCTTTACCCATAGGGGTGATTTTAGTATTCAGCAGGGCGCCGATGGGATCGGGTATTAAAGCCAGGACAGCCTGATCGTAGTTGCCGGTAATACCGGAAATCTTTGCTGCCGCTATCCGGGCCACGGTCTCATTGGGAAAAGGATTATACCCCACCAGATCCCCCAGATGGAAGATCTCCTGGATACCCTGGTCCTGAATATCGGCCAGGACCGCCTCGAGAGCCGGCAGGTTGCCGTGAATGTCAGAGATTATCGCTAAACGCGGCATGGCTAAATAGATAAAAAAGGTTCCTTATGTAAGTAAGCTAAAAATTTTAATTTTATGCATACACGTCCGATAAAATTTTGGCGGGTGATTATAGCCGCCGGCCCACGCGCTGCCCATAAGCCTCAAGCCCACCCAAAAATCTGCACGTTCTGATGACACAGATTCACCGGCCAGGACCAAGTGCCCTTTCAGAGCTGGCAATACCTCTCCCAGGAGAGGGGAAATGCAATCAGGTCATCTCGAACATGGCGAAGAATCTGAGAGTTGCCGGTTGGTTGGCTCCCTTAGAATGGCAGCGTGACCTGCCTGGTGATAATTCCCGCGGTGCTGCTGGCTGGAGAAACCTAATCGGGCATCGCAGAATTTTATCCCAGGTTTTTTATCTTCCAGCCAACAGTCAGATAATCCCCAAGCCTTGACCTTTTATCCCATCGCCTCGCTGATGGGGGCGGCCACGGTTTCTGGTCCATCTCCGGCATCTGGGCCGGCTGCCCGCCACGCCAGAAGGTATAGTGG
>CAZARS010000001.1:49783-53807 GCA_964487625.1 uncultured Desulfobacca sp. | reverse complement strand
TGGGGGATGCCGGGAGGAATGACCACCAAGGTGCGGTCATCCTCCAGTACCTGCTCCAGCGTTGCCCCGGTGGGCGACTGCCAGAACAGACGGCCTTGTCCGGCAAAGACATAGAGCCATTCGGTCTTCTGAGGGTGCTGGTGGTGGCCCCGCACCTGTCCCGGCGCGATGGTGATGAGGTGGAGACTCGCACACATTTCCTGCCGGGAAAAGGAGGCGGGCAAGCCCTGCCAAGGAAAAAAAACCATACCCCGTTCATCGCGGTGGAGGGCCTCGCTGAGGTCGAGGAATTGCACGGTAGCGCTCAAATTAACCTCCCAAGCAGGAGTATGGCCGATGAGGCGAAAACTTGCGTTCCCGGGGAGTTGCTGATACATTACTGACCATCATATCTATACTATATGCTTCTTGGGGTGCGCATGGCAACCATCAATGATCTGGTACTGGTTCATATTGAGAATAAACCGACCTTTTTTGCTCGGATCAACGATATCCATCCCGACGTCAAAAAGAACTGGTATCAGGTGGAACTGCTAGTCTTAGGAGTCCCCTTGCAAAGCATTGTCTGGATTCTGGAAGAGGGCCATTTACAGGGCGAAGAATTTACCATGGGAGGCACTCCGGTCCGCTTGGAGTATATCCCGCCAAAAATCACCTCGCCGCCCCCGCCGGTGACCACTGCTGAAGGTAAAGGCAAGATCATCCCATTGAAACGGAAGGGTTGAGCAGGTCAGGCAGACCCGTAAAGTCCCGATAGCGATACATCCAGAGCCGCTGCCATAAGGGGATTTTGCGCCAGATAAATTGCAGCTGCAGATAGTACTGGCGCCGGTGCCGACGTATGGCTTGCCAGACCTCCTGGGCATGATGCCGCGGGGGCAGGCAAGGCTGGGGTTTCGCGGCCTGGGCCAGGATCAAGAAGCTATCCCGTTGGAAAACCCGTGTCTTAAGAACCCGCCAGCCGGTTTGGGTTAAACTGGCGGCCAAGGTAGTCGGGCTGAAATAGAAATTATGGGCCAAAGAGAAAATCCGCCAGGGACTTACCTTGGGGGCCAAGATATTGGGAGTCTCCAAGAACAGATAGGCATCGGGAGCAGCTATCTCCCGGAGCCGCTGGAGAAAGAGCAAGGGTTCGGGAAAATGTTCAATAACATGGGAGGAAGCAAAAAAGTCAAATTGTTGGTGGAACCTCAGCTCTTCAAAACGATTAATCCAGATTTCCAGCCCGAAGCGCGTCCTCGCAAACTCCGCTTGCTGCGGATCCGGTTCCACGCCCAGGGGGAGGCAGCCCTGGCGTTTGAGCCAAGCGCTCAGGTAACCCAGCCCACAGCCGATCTCCAATGTCCGCCAACCCGGCCGGACCAAGGATTCCAGGAACGGGCGCTGATGCCGCAGACGTCTCTCAGCTCGTCGGAGGTGGCGGGACGAGAATGTGGCCGCAGTATGCAATTCCTGGTGGCTTAATCCCAACGCCTGGCGGTCGCTGTCCTCCACTACCGGATTGTGATACACCAAGCCGCAGGTAGAACAGAGGACCGTGACGACGAGCAAGTGAGCATACTGTTTCTTCCAGATTTCCCGGAAGGTTGGCTCGTGGCAGAGTGGGCAGGCTATTGTGCGCATCGTCTTTGTCCTTGGAAAATATATTGATTTTTCGGTAATTGGCAATTAAAAAATAGGAAGTGCGACGCGGCATTCCCTTGAGAACAAGGAGCTGGACGGTTGAGAATTCTGTTGGTACAGCCGACGACCTATTATCCGGGCAAGAAAGCCTTGCGGAGCAAGACTCGCTGGTTGTTGGGTCTGACGCTGCCATACTTGGCAGGCTTGACGCCACGGCAGATTACCGTGGAAATGGCCGATGATCGGTTGGGCCCCATCCCTTATGAGCGGCGCTATGATCTGGTGGGCATCACCGCTACCTGTGCCACCGCAGAGCGCGGGTATGAGATTGCCCAGGAGTTTCGCCGGCGGGGTATTCCGGTGGTCATGGGCGGGTTTCATATTACCCTCCATCCCGAAGAAGCCCTGGAACATTGCGATGCGGTGGTGGTGGGCGAGGCCGAAAGTGTCTGGGAGCAGGTTTTGGAGGATGCCCGGCGCAAACGCCTCCAACCCCGGTATCAAGCTCCAGCTTTTCACTCCCTGGAGAGCCTACCCCGACCCCGCCTGGAACTGGTGAATTTCCGCAAATACCGGGTCAAAACTATTCCCACCCAGACCACGCGAGGCTGCCCCTATCATTGCAGTTTCTGTGAGGTGCCCATCGTCTATGGTCATACCTATCGGCGCCGCCCCATCGGCGAGGTCCTGGAAGAGATTAAGACCCTCGTCCGTCTGACCGGTATCCGCAAAATTTATTTTGTCGACGATAATCTCACCGGCCACCGTGAATATGCCAAGGAGCTGTTCCGGGGCCTGATACCTTTAAATATCCGCTGGAGTTGTTTGTGGACCATTAACACCTCCCGGGATGAAGAGCTCCTGGATCTGGCTAAAAAGGCCGGCTGCTACCATGTCAATATCGGCATTGAAAATGTCTGTGCCGAGAGTATCGAAGCCATTGCCAAGGTTCAAAATCCGGTAAAAGAATACGGTCGGCTGTTAAAAAAATTACAGGAGAGGGGCCTTTTTTATTCCCTGAATTTCATGTTCGGCCTCGACGGTGACACGCCCGCCCTCTTTGATGAGACCCTGGAGTTTCTGGAGAGAATTAAGGCCCCCATGGCCTTCTTCAACTCGGTGACGCCCCGGCGAGGGACACCGCTATGGGAGCAGCTCTATCGAGAAGGCCGGGTGCACAATCCGGAGGCCGAGAAATATTTGGGCATGGTCTGTAATTTTATTCCCCGGCATATGACCCCGGAGCAATGCGAGGAAGGCGTCTGGCGTTGTTTCCAGAAATTCTATTCCTATGCCTCCATCTGTCGGCGTCTGCTCTTGCCTCCCAATGGCTATGTGGTGCAAGGGCTGCCCAGCAATCTGTATTTTCATTTTGTGGTTAACCGGCGCATTGATCCGGTAGATTTTTACTAAAGGGGTTGTTTGTTCTCAGCTTTTCGTCTGGACAACAAGAATCCGCAATGTTGGCCGCCCGCTTCCAGGGCAAGGAAGAACCATGGCACATTATCAGGTAAATAAGACTTATCAGGAAATCAACGAAAAAATCAAGAAAGGGCAGGCGGTCGTGGTGACCGCCGAGGAAATCGTTGATATTGTCCGGCAAAAAGGCGAAGTGGAGGCCGCCCGCACCGTCGATGTGGTGACCACCGGCACCTTTTCCCCCATGTGTTCTTCCGGCGCCCTGTTGAATGTTGGGCACAGTACGCCACCCATCAAGATCGCCCGTGCCTGGCTCAATAATGTACCGGTCTATTGCGGCCTGGCCGCGGTGGATATCTATGTGGGTGCCACCGAACCCACGGTGGATGATCCCCTCAACAAAGTCTATCCCGGCGAGTTCAATTACGGAGGCGGCCATGTGATCCACGACCTGGTGGCCGGTAAGACCGTCCACTTGGTGGCTGAGGCGTACGGGACCGATTGTTATCCACGGAAAAAATTAGACCGTCACCTCAATATCCATGAGCTCAGGGATGCCATCCTCTTAAATCCCAGGAACGCCTACCAGAATTATAACTGCGCGGTTAATCTGACCAAAAAGATCATCTATACTTACATGGGGCCGTTGCGACCCAGAATGGGGAATGCCAATTATTGCACCTCTGGCCAATTAAGCCCGTTATTCAATGATCCCTACTACTTGACTATTGGCATCGGCACTCGCATCTTTTTGGGAGGAGGCATTGGCTATGTCACCTGGCCGGGCACCCAGCACAATCCCGCCGTGCCCCGGGCCAGCAATGGTCTACCCCTGAAACCAGCCGGCACCATCATGGTAACCGGCGATCTGAAACAGATGCAGCCCCGTTATCTCGTTGGGGTCAGTCTATTGGGATATGGCTGCTCCCTGGCCGTGGGGCTTGGCATTCCCATTCCCCTGCTCAACGAGGAAATAGCCCAT
>CAZARS010000001.1:34504-49768 GCA_964487625.1 uncultured Desulfobacca sp. | reverse complement strand
CCTCATGCCAGTAGTGGATTATGGGGAGGATTATCCCAATGCCACGGGCCGCATCCTCACCCACGTAACCTATGCGGCTCTGAAAGCCGGGACCATCGAGGTGAATGGCCAGCAGGTGCCGACGACCCCCTTGTCCAGTATGGCCCGCGCCCGAGAGATCGCCCAGACCCTTAAGAAGTGGATTCAAGACGGCACTTTTCTCTTGGGCGAACCGGTGGAGTTGCTGCCTTCCTGCCCCCGGGAGGTATATTGCCCCCCCCAACCAGGGGGTGCGGAGGAAATATCCTGAACCGGGTCTTGCCTGCCCCTCTAGCGAGGAAATTGGCGACTTTGCAGGCCCTTCTGCAGAATTGGCCCCGGGTGGTGGTATTACTTTCCGGGGGGGTGGATTCATCTTGTCTGCTCCGGGCAGCGGTAGAGGTCTTGGGATCTGAGGTCTTGGCCGTAACGTTTACGGGTCCCCATATCCCGGCCGAGGAAATCGCCGTCGCCACTAAACTAGCCCAGTCTTTGCACGTGCGCCAACGCCTCGAGGATTTCGATCCTTTTCATTTGCCGGATTTCCGCCACAATACCCCGGCTCGCTGTTATGTTTGCAAACAAGCCCTGTATCGCCGTGCCTGGGAGATCGCCGCGGCGGCAGGGGCGGCTGCCGTGCTTGATGGGGCCAACGCCGAAGACGCAGCCGGCGACCGTCCCGGCCTACGGGCTGCCGCCGAATCAGGCATCCGCAGCCCTCTCCGGGAAACTAACTGGCAGAAAGAGGAAATCAGGGCCTTGAGCCATTTCTGGGACTTGCCCACATGGGATGCGCCATCCCAGAGTTGTCTGGCCACCCGGTTCCCGACGGGGACGCCCATCAGCCCCACAGACTTGCAAAAGGTTGAGGAAGTGGAAGCCTGGCTCCGGCACCAGGGTTTCGGCCCAGTACGCCTGCGGGTGCATGGGATTTTGGTGCGCCTGGAACTGCCGCCGGAACAGTGGCCTCAGGTGCTCCAACCCGAGCGGCGGGCGGCCCTCCAACAGCGCATTGCCGCCCAGGGCTGGCGGTATCTCACCCTGGATTTAAGGGGGTATCAGAGCGGTAGTATGAATGCCCAGCCGGCCGAGACGACCTCTCCTATGGCCGAGGGCAAATCGCGGCTGCCGGCCACACCCCCCTAACGCGTCCCCTGCAGGCCGGCGTTATCAAGGTGGGATTCAACCTCGTACACCCGCTGTGCAATGAATAACTCCACCAGGTCACGATCCAGCTTTCCTTTCCTTGCCTCCTGTTGCAGGACACTCAAAGCATTGCTAAGGCTGGCAGCGTCCCGATAAGGGCGATCACGAGCCGTCAGGGCATCAAACACATCGGCGATGGCCAGGATACGGACCTGATACGGCAACTCGGCGGCGGTGAGGTGAAAAGGATACCCCGTCCCATCCAGCCGTTCATGGTGGCACGCGGCAAAGTGCGGCACCCGGGCCAAGGGTTTGCTGAACGGGATTTTTTCCAGAATTTTCAGAGTTTGCAAGGCGTGGCCCTGCATCTCGGCATACTCCGGTGCCGTCAAATTGCCGGAGGGCACCAAGAGAGAGGCCAGTTCCGTGGCGGTGAGCAAAGGGGTCGTCGTGTTCACCAGAGTGCCAGCAAAATCCTGGGAATAACCCCCTGACGGCCCGGTTACAGAGCGAGCCGCCAACCGGGAGAGGCGCTCCGGGGCCTCGGGGGGTAGGTACGGTAATCTATTAATCTTTTGAATAAAATGAAAGTCCTCGGCCAAGGCTGCCCGCGTCGCCGCGTCTTTGGCCTGCGCCTGGGCTAGGCAGAAGCGCCAGCGAATGGCCTCCAGCTGGGAGTCAGAGAGTTTGGCCTTTTTATCCAACAGGGCGTCCCGGACGCCGATCTTGCCGATATCATGGAGCCAGGCGCTGAAACGCAATTCCTCCAACTCCGGCTCGCTGAAAAAAACCTCGGCCAAGGGCCCTTCCTGGCAGGAATTGACGGCCCGGGCCAAGGCCATGCAGTAGATAGCCACCCGCCGGGAATGGCCGGCAGTTTGGGGGCTGCGGGCATCGATGGCTGAAACTGAATAAACCACCAGGGATTCCAGGAGGTTTTTGATGGTGGCCAGAAGGCGGGCGTTGTTGATGGCCACTGCGGCCTGGGACGCCAAGGCCAGCACGAGGATTTCATCCTCCTGGGAAAACCGCTGCACCATACCGGTGGCATCGGTGGCATTGAGCAGTTGAATGACGCCAACGATTTCTCCCTGATGATCCCGTAATGGCGCCACCAACATGGATTGCGTCCGGAAACCGGTCAGCTGATCAAAGGACCGGTCAAAATGATAGGGCAGGTCGGGGGCCAGTTGATAAACATCGGCGATATTCAGGACCTGCCCCCGCAGGGCCACATAACCGGCCAGGCTCTGGTCATTGATGGGCAGCTCATGATACTTAAAACAGGATAATTCTTCCTCCCGGTGACAGGCCAAGACCTCGTTCTGGGCCACCTCAAAGGTTAAGCGGTCCTGTTGACAGAGATATAGACTGCCTCCCTGCGCGCCGGTCAGCCCCCGCAACTCAGTGATGATGGTACTGAGTAGGCGATGGAGATTAGTCTCACTGCTGAGGGCAATGCTGATCTCGATGAGCTTTTGTTTCTCCAATAAGACTCGTGTGTTAGAGCGAGGTCGCGGCATAGTTTGACAGCAGTCTCAGGATTTGTCGCCTCAACCGGACGGGGACAGGGCGGGGTAGGGGGCCTGCCAGGCCGCGGCCCGCCCCCCAGTTGCCGGCAGGGTCAACCTAATAGTAGTATCTTTTTAGTCAGAGGTGTTGTTGCTTTCAATATGAAAAGACGGATAAGAGCTCTCGGTTTGTTTTCGGGTGGCCTGGACAGCATGTTGGCCGCGCTCGTTTTGCGCCAACAGGGGATTGAGGTCACCGGCTTGGTCTGGGTGACGCCGTTCTTTACGGCTACTCGTGCCCAGGCCTCGGCCGCTGCCATTGGTTTGCCCATTCTGGTGGAGGATCTCACGGACCGCTATCTCCACCTGCTTTACAACCCACCCCGGGGGTTTGGCAAATGGATGAATCCCTGTGTTGACTGCCACCTTCTTATGCTGCAAGAGGCCGGCAAGATCATGACAGCCCGAGGATATGATTTCCTTTTCACCGGCGAGGTTGTAGGGCAGCGGCCCTTCAGCCAGAATAAGGGATCGCTAAACCTGATTACCCGAGAATCAGGGTATGGCGATGTTTTGATCCGGCCGCTCAGCGCCCGCCTGCTGAAAATCACCAAACCAGAGCGGGAGGGGCTGGTGGATCGGGAGCGCCTCCTGAATATCAGCGGCCGAGGGCGCAAACGGCAACTGGAGTTAGCCGCGCAGTATGGCATTACTGATTATCCGGCCCCGGCTGGAGGCTGTTTGTTGACCAATCCGGGCTATGCCGCCCGATTGCGGGATCTGGTGTCGCATCTGCCCCAGAATGAGCTGACCCGCACTGACCTGGAGCTCCTAAAATTGGGCCGCCAATTCCGGTTGGGGCCCAATGTCAAGGTCCATGTAGGCCGGGATCAGCGGGACAATGAGGCCATGGAAAAACTGGCCCGCCCCGGCGATCTGCTTCTCAAAACCATCGGTTACCCTGGTCCCCTGGTACTTCTCCCCCGGGCGCCGGCAGACGTGGATCTGACTTTGCCGGCGACCTTGTGTGCCAGTTACAGCGACGCCCCGCTGGGCGCCGCCGTCGCAGTGCAGGTGGAAGGTGGTCCTCAACCCCAAAGAATCCTGGGTCAGCGGCAAGCTCGCGAGGCGTTTCAAGAATTGCTGTTATAGCCTGAGCCTTCGGCACCCTCGTGCCAAGACGCTCATGGCCAAAAGTGGCAGGCCAGCTTTAGTCGGCTATTTTCACGGCCAGAGCCAGGCCGTCGTGCTCCGGCGAGTGCTGGGGAAGAAAGGCCAGAAGATTCACGGCCCGCCAACCTGGGGCCTGATGCAGAGCCAGATTGAAAGCGGCCGCTTCCTGAAACCCGGTATTGTCCACCACCAAAAGGCCGCCCAAACGCAACAGGCGCTGAATCATCAGCAGGGCCGGCAGATAGCCCTCTTTGTCGATGTCCATGAACACCAGATCAAAGGGCCCGGTCATCTGGGCCATGAGCTCTTGGGCGTCCCCCACCCGGACCTCCGCATGGGCTGCCAAGCCAGCCAGTACCAGATTCTCCCGGGCTCGGCGGGCCATCTCCGCCTCCCATTCCAAGGAAATGACTCGACCGCCTACCGCCGCAGCCGCTTCGGCCAGATATATGGCCGAGTAACCGGTGGCCGTGCCCAATTCCAGGATGTTTCGGGCGCCCACGGCCGTGGCCAGGATAAACAACAGCTCGCCCACCACCGGCCCGACAATGGGGATGCGCTCCTGGGCCGCTTCTTCCTCCAACCGCCGCAATAATTCCCGCCGGTTCGGTACCAGACCACGAAAGTGGCCTTCGAGATCAATTATCATTGCCATGGTGCAAGTTTACCGAGAAATGGGCCGAAGTCCAAGGGAAAAGTAATGGGGTTACGGCTTCGTTTTCCACAGTCGCCGCCTTTGAGGCTGGGCCAAAAAGGCAAAAAAACGCCGGGTCCCCCAGCAGAGTCATGTGGACCCGGCTTCAACTTATCTGCCTGGCTGCCTTCAGCTTATCTCATTGCCACCTCCTCCCGTTAATCAGCTGTCGAGATCTTGCCGAAGCTCTCCTTTGTGCGGGATATCTCTGCAAATAGCTTGCCAGAGTGGCGGCAGATAACTAACAAATTGAATTAATTAAATAATATCAATTAGACATGCTATCTTGGGCCGCTCTTGCCCAAGACAAATGTTCAGGTTTTCGGCTATACTGTCAAAAATGTTGAACATTCAATAAGTTAAATAAGGTTTCCATAAAATTAGAGAAAAGGTGATGAATTTGTCAAAGAAATTATGAAAAATCTGTCGCTGACCTTGGGCATTCTGGAGCGTTGGCCTTAGTCGTCTTGATATCTCAAGGAAATGGCTGCTTGGTAGTGTTCGCCTGCCCCAATGGACAGCCCGCTGGTGGAGAAATATTCCTTGACTTATAAGGTATTTTTATTAAATTCTTACTGTTACTTTGTGCTTTCTGGGGCAAACTCCCCCATTGGTTAGCCGCCTGGGGGCAAGGTATAACGGACATTTAAGAGGTAAAGGAGAAGCTGTGTACGTTCAAAAAACCCTAACCAAGACCCCGCGGGGCGAGGCTTGGATGGAGCTCCTGGAGATGATTAGCGGTTTATTTTTAGCGCTGTTTATCCAGGTGCATATCCTGGCGGTCTCCAATGTCCTGTTCGGGGCTGCGGCCTTTGATCAGAAGTCCCATCAAATGGATGAGTACTTCGTGTCGCACATCGCCATCTTTCTGGTCTGCGTGGCCATCTTAGGCCATGGCTTGTTGGCCATGCGGAAGGCGCCCTGGCGGGTGCAAGAGGCCCGGATCGTCTGGCGTCACAGCAAGCTGCTGCGGCACGACGAGACGTGGTATTGGCTGGTGCAGATTGTCACCGGTCTGGCGGTCCTCATCCTGGCGGTCATCCACATCGCCGGCGTCCTCACTGACTGGCCCATCCAAGCAGTGAAAAGTGCGGCCCGAGTACAATCTGGTGGCTTCATTTTCTACCTGATCCTCATCGGGATAGCTCAAGTTCACGCTTTCCTGGGCATCTACCGGATTTTTATCAAATGGGGTTGGTGGCCGCGTAAACCCATCTTCAAATATCTGGCTTACACTGCCATTGCCTTCTCCACGTTGGGGGTCTTTACCCTCTTTGTCTTTTTACTCTTCATTTCTGCGGGAGGTGCTTAATGAAGTGGCATGATACCCATATCACCGAAGTCCTGGTCATCGGCGCCGGTCTGGCCGGTGAACGGGTCGCGGTGGAAGCCGCCTCCCACGGCCATGAATGTACCATTTTGAGCCTGGTACCGCCCCGCCGGTCCCATAGCACCGCGGCCCAGGGTGGCATGCAGGCGTCGCTGGGGAATGTGGCCATGGGTTATGGCGACAATCCCGATATTCATTTTGAAGACACTGTGAAAGGCTCGGATTGGGGCTGCGAGCAAGATGTGGCCCGGCTCTTCGTCAATCTGGCTCCCATTGCCGTGCGGCAGCTATCCTATTGGGGGGTACCCTGGACCCGGGTTGTGCCGGGGAAGAAGGTCCTCCCCGATGGCAGGGAAATTGAAGATCTGCCGGAAAAAGAAGGCCTCATCGCCCAACGGGCTTTTGGAGGCACGGCCAAATGGCGTACCTGTTATGCGGCTGACGGTACCGGCCATGTGCTGCAATATTCCATGGATTCCATGGTCATTAAGCTGGGCGTCACTGTTCATGACCGCATGGAAGCGGTGGCCCTGATCCACGATGGCGAAAAGTGTTATGGGGCGGTGGCCCGGTGCCTCCGCACCGGCACTTTCCGGGCCTATCTGGCCAAGGCCACGGTCATTGCCACAGGCGGCTATGGGCGCATCTACGGCACCTCCACCAATGCCGTCATTAACGAAGGCACGGGCATGGCCATTGCCTTGGACACCGGGGTGGTGCCCTTGGGCAACATGGAGGCGGTACAATTCCATCCCACCGGTATCGTGCCCACCAATATCCTGGTGACCGAGGGTTGCCGGGGTGATGGCGGTTACCTGCTGGATAAAAATCTGCATCGTTTCATGCCCGATTATGAGCCGGTGAAAAAGGAGCTGGCCAGCCGGGACGTGGTCAGCCGGCGCATGATGTATCACATCCGCCAGGGCTATGGGGTGGAAAGTCCTTATGGCCCCCACCTGTGGCTGGATATCCGCCATCTGGGGACAGAACATCTCTATACCAACCTCCGGGAAGTATGCACCATCTGCAGCAATTTCTTGGGTATCGATCCGGCCAAGGACCTCATTCCGGTGGTGCCCACCCAACACTATTCCATGGGCGGAGTGCGCACCAATATCGATGGCGATGCCTATGGGCTCAAAGGCCTGTTTGCGGCGGGCGAATCGGCCTGTTGGGACCTGCACGGCTTCAACCGCTTGGGTGGCAATTCTCTGGCCGAAACCCTGGTGATGGGCATGGTGGTCGGTGGTCGGGTAGCGGAGTATGTGAAAGAAGTGGTCTTGGATTTCCCCCCCACCCTGGTGAGCGAGGCCGTCAAGAAACAGGAAGAGCGGGTCAAGCAGTTAATGGCCGGCAAGGGCACAGAGAATGTCTATGCCTTGCGCAAGCAGATGGAAGACACCCTCCTCAATAAAGTGGGCATCTTCCGCAACGAGGCCGATCTGAAAGAGGCGGTGGCCACCCTGTCCGACCTCTACGCCCGAGCGCAGCACCTGAAACTCCGTTCCAATGGGTTGGGGCCCAATCCCGAAGTGGCCGCGGCCTTGCGTCTGCCGGGCATGCTGCGCCTCGCTTTGTGTATCGCGGTCGGTGCCTTGAATCGGACCGAAAGCCGGGGCTCCCATTACCGGGAAGATTATCCCAAACGGGATGACGCCAACTGGCTGAAACGCACGTTGGCATATTGGCGCCCGGGAGCCGACCTGCCGGAATTGCAGTATGAAGGCATCACCATTACTGAACTGCCTCCGGGGGACCGCGGCTATGGCGAAGCCACCGGTGTCACGCAGGTAGGCGATTAGGAGGTGTCCCCCATGGAGCAACGCACCCTGACCTTTAGCATCTTTCGCTATAACCCTGCCACTCCGGAGATCAAACCCCGGATGCAGGATTTCCAATTGGATGAAACCCCCAACATGACGGTCTTTATCGCTCTAAACCGCCTGCGGGAAGAGCAGGACCCGTCTTTGATGTTTGATTTTGTCTGTCGGGCAGCTATCTGTGGTTCCTGTGCCATGCTCATTAACGGCCGGCCCCAATTGGCCTGCAAGACCTTGACCGCGGAATTGCCCGAGCACATTACCCTCATGCCCTTGCCGGTCTTTAAATTAGTGGGAGACTTGTCGGTGGATACAGGCACTTGGTTCCGTCAGATGTGCGAAACCACCGAGGCCTGGATTCACACCGATGTCAAATTTAACCCCAAGGCTGAAGAAGAGCGCATGGACAACGCCATCGCCTTGGACATTTATGAGGCCGAACGCTGTATTGAATGCGGCTGTTGTATAGCTTCCTGCGCCACGGCCAACTTCCGGGATGATTTCCTAGGTGCCGCTGGCCTCAACCGGGTGGCGCGTTTTCTCATCGACCCCCGCGACCAACGCTCTCCGGCCCAAGTCTTTGAGGTGGTGGGCACTGACGAGGGGATCTTTGGTTGCATCGGCCTGATGGCCTGCGATGATCTCTGCCCCATGGAAATCCCCCTGCAGACCCAATTGGCCCTAGTCCGCCGCAAAATGATGGCTGCCGCCTTAAGCTGTAAATGTAACAAGTAAGCCAAGCGCCAGGGAGGCCAGAAGCGCCTCCCTGGCAATTTCAGGAGGGTCCCATGGCCAAGTTGCTCTTTATCGTCACTAAGGGATTTGACAATGCCGGCTTAGCGGTGCGGGCTATCCAGTTCGCGGCCGTGGCCGCCGAAAAGGGCCATCACGTTGAGGTCTTTCTCATCGAGGATGCAGTATACTGGGCCCAACTGGGTATGGCCAACGGCGTCTATAGCGTCACCGGCGATCACATGCAGGATTTTATCGATAAGTTGGTGAAGGCCAAGGCGGTGGTGCATGTCTGCAAACCCTGTGCCGACAAGCGCCTTATCTCTCCGGATGATCTTATCAGCATTGCCAAGATTTCGCTGGGTTCTGATCTGGTGGAACTGGTAGCCAACCCAGAGTTTAAGGTAGTAACATTTTAACAGACCTAAAGAGCGGCGGCAGGCCTGGCCTGGGGGAAGAGAGCACCTCTCTGCGCCCAGGCTTTTCTTTTACCGACTGAACCAGCTCAAATCGTGCCAAGGCCAATCAACGGGGTTTCCTGCCCTTCATCCCCTCCCCGACCGGCATTTCAGGGGGTTTTCCGAGTCCTTAGCCGGAGACGCCGCCGGTGGCGAAGTAGCCGATCAGGCCAGCTGCAATTTTTCCCTTCGCCCCGAATTCCAAGTCCGATATGTCTGGCTCAGCCCCCAGCATTGATCTTGACCCCCCAAGTTCGGGAAAGAGAGATTATAACAGGTAATCATCTGAGCGCAACGGGGTAATCGCAAGAAGAGGCTGGTGCGGGGATAGCTTTTGTGGTCAGGGGAAGCTCGGATTGGCCAGGGCGGGTTGTCATTCTGAACGAAGTGAAGGATAACCGCGATTCTTCCCTTCGCTCAGAATGACACACATATAGGAAGAGCAAGCGATAAACGGGCGGGCTTGCCTGCCTTGAGGTTTCTTTTGTCAGAGCATCCGGATTGCGCTCCGGGTTGGTTTGGCAAATGGTTTAAGGTTTATCAAAGGGGTTAAAAGATATGTCAGTTTGGGTAGTTGACCTCAAAGACCCGCTTGGCCACCACAAAGGTGCTCTGATAATAGGGCTGATTGAGGTCGGTGACAATAATGCCGCTCCGGGGGCTGGAGGCATGGATCATTTTGCCATTGCCCATGTAGATGCCCACATGGCCGATACCCCGACCTCCCCGGCGGAAAAAGAGGAGATCTCCCGGTAGCATCTTGGAGAAATCCATTTGTGAGGTGACGGTTTTCCCGTAATGGGCCTGCTCACTGCTGGTGCGGGGCAAGGCTACCATGAAATTTTGGCAGACATATTGCACAAAGCCGGAGCAGTCAGTGGACGAGCTGGTCTCAAGACTGGCGCCCAGCCGATAGTTGCTCCCCTCATAACGTTTGGCCAGCGTGAGCAACAATTCGGCAAAGTTCCAGCGGGGGGCAATGGGGCTGCCGGGGCTCGCTTGGGCTGCGGAATAGTCGTCACCGCTCCGTTTCATGGGGGCAATCTGCCGGTCCATGGTGGAGGTGTTTTTCGGGCTGCCCAAAGCTTTCTGGGGCCCTAAGGGTTCCAGAATGAACCGGCCATCCCGCTGCGGCGTGATGCGCATCAGGGGACCGGTTTGGGCAATGCCAGCCCGATAATAAGAGGATACGCCAGAATCTCCGTATGAGCTGCCGCCATACTCCGAAGTCGACCGACTATACGTTCTCACCGGGACATACTCATACGTGTAATAGGTGCGATAGCGATAGGTGGGACGATTGACAGAGGAACGAGAACTTTGACTTTTTACCTGGTTGGACTTCCGGCTGGGTTTGGCGTGTGCATCGTTTACGAGAAACGGACACAGAACCAGAGCCAAGCTTATAGTGGTGCCAAGAATAAGCCGACTCACCATCATAGACCTCCTTTCGGTAAGACCATGACTTCAGTCAGGGTTAGGGGTGACAAGCACAGAAACCAAGTGCCAAAAAAATTAAATATGATGCCTAATAATAATTCTCTGCTAACACGCTGGCTTGTTCCCCTTGTCTGGTTCCTGGCCCAAAATTTGGTCCTTTATAAAACATCTTCCACCAAAAGTCAACCTTTTTGTGTTCGGAGCAGAAGCCATTTCTATAAAAATATTAATTATATCATAGAGATAATAAAATAAATGATGGCGTTTTCGTACTGGCCTTCACAAGGGCCTGCCGGTCCTGTCAGGCCGACAAGATTGGGCGGAAAAATGCCAGGTGCTGCTTCCAGACCCAAGAATTTCCGGTTAGATTTAACGTACCGGGTATCTCGCCACGAGCGCCTCGCTACCCACAAAGAAAATCGTTACCTCAGGGACCTTGAGATCAGCGGGGTTGATCAGGGAGAAGGCCGGTCGCCGCGCCGGAACCAAACTGGCGGGAGGAGTAATACGCCATGCAAGCCAGGGGGGGAAATCTTGACATCGACAGGGGGGAAGAGGAGTAATATGGCTCACCAGGCAGACAGGATGGGAGAGTTGTCACCGCCGGCAGGCTCCGGCGATCCCTTGACTGAATTACAGGGCCGGTTAGGGTATCAATTTCAGGAACGCTCCTGGCTGGTCCAGGCCCTCACGCATAGTTCATACACCCATGAATTTCCACAAGCCGGGTCGAGTAACGAGCGTCTGGAATTTCTAGGGGATGCGGTACTCAATCTAATAATTAGCGATGCGTTGGTAAGGCTCTATCCCCACGCCCCAGAAGGAGACCTGTCGCGCTTGCGGGCTTCGTTGGTGAATGCGGGTCATCTGGCCAAGCTGGCCAAACACCTGCAGCTCGGCGCCTGCCTGCGGTTGGGGCGGGGGGAAGAGCAACAGGCTGGCCGCCGCAAACCCTCGGTTTTGGCCGATGCCCTGGAAGCCATCATCGGTGCCACCTATCTGGATGGGGGATTCGACGCGGCCCGGGGGGTGGTGCTGGCCCTATTTCAGGGAAGCCTGCAGTCCCTGGAAAAGGATCTCACGCCCCACGACTATAAGACGGCCCTGCAGGAGTATGTCCAGAAACGGTTCAAGGTGTCGCCGGAGTATCATCTTGTGGCCGAGACCGGGCCGGCCCATGCCCGGCAATTCATTGTGGAGGTCTGGGTAGCTGGGATAGCCCTGGGGGTTGGGCAAGGCAACTCCAAAAAACAGGCCTCCCAGGTTGCTGCCCAGCAAGCCTGGCTCAAGCTGCAACCACCCCCCGAGGCGGCTACCCCCAAGAGAAGTCACCAGGATTAAACCCGACTCCGCAGATTCTCCTGACAGGTGCGACAGAGTCCGAAAAACTGGATAGTCACAAACTGTACCTGAAAGCCGGAACCATCGGGCGCGGGCAAAGGGACGTTCTCTGGCCATTGCCAGAACAGGTCTTCCACCTGATGACAATGGGAACAGATCAGGTGCGTATGGGGGGAGGTATTGCCGTCATACCGGGCCACCTCATGCAGCGGGTTGACCTTCATAATCAGACCCAGCTGGCAAAAGGTCTCCAGGGTTTTATACACCGTGTTGAAGGAAATCATGGGCAGGACCTTGCGCACTTCCTGGAAGATCCAATCGGCGCTGGGATGATCATGGCGCCCCATGATATTTTTGAGTATTTCGACGCGCTGGGGCGTAACCGAAATATTCTGCTCCTTCAAAATCTGGGCGAATTCTTCAGTAGTCATTTTCATACTTCTAAATTATTTTATAAGAATAATTATTGTCAAGAAAATTTATAAAAAAATAAAAAATAAGCTGATTGCATGAACTTCCGACAGGCTTCGTGCGGAGCTTGCCAAAAGACGCCAAAAGCCATCAAAAGCCTTCCCCCCAGGGCTTTTTTTTCTCTTGTCATTCTAAGCGCAGCGAGGGATCTGAAATTCTTCGGTGGCTACGCTCCCTCAGAATGACAACTTGAGAGGGATACAAGAGATATCAAGGTGCCATCAAGCTTAGGCAAAAACGTTGCCGGGCAGTAGTGATAGGACCGCTTCCTCCGCACCCGGAATGCCCACAAAGAGTCTATCTCGCACTTAAAACTACGCCCAGCCTCTAACCAATGGTCAGGCCGAAGCGGGCAGGCTGTCCAGGGGCTCTGAGAAGGCCTTATTTTCTTGGGTTATACTGAATGTCAGGCAAGCATGGCAAACTCCCTCCCTGGAAAAAACCTTGCCAAGTAAACAATGATCTTAATAATAGTAAGCTAACCCGATCAGGAAAAAGTTGCTGTTCACTCCGGGATTTTCTCGGTATAAACCAGCATTGGAGGTGTGCCGGAACCGGTAACCCAGGGTCAGGGCATAGCCGCCGAAAAGGTTGATATCAAACCCGACCCCGATCTGGGGACTGAAGTTAAAGCTGTGGGCATAGGTGGGAGAGTCGATATTTTCCCAGATCAGACCGGCTCCACCCTCGATGTATCCCAAAATCCGGCCGAAGGGGTAACTGACTTTTAATAACGGGGTAATGCCAATATCCCAGCCCCGGTTGTGATCGGTGATGCTGCCGATGATGCCTTCCAAGACCAGCGACAGGCGCAGCCGGCCTAAAACAGGGTTGTTGGCTTTAGTGAGAAAGATCCCCCAGCGCGGGAAGAAACTGTTAAAATGAAGGGTCTCATGTGCCTGGATAGTCTGTCCATAGCCATACCGCAGGCCGAATTCAGCGTGGGCGGCTTCGGTGAAGGCCAGGGCTGGGCGGGAGGCGAAGCCGGTGAGGGTGAGAAAAAGCCCGAAAATGACCAACACGAGGGGAACGTGGGAGACCCACCGTACTGTACTGACTTGCCGCATCATTGGTCTTTTCAGTCCTCCAAATAGATAAGTTACTTTCAGGTAAGAGTGATCATCTTAGAGGATATTCATTCATGTCAAGGAAAAAATTTGCAGTTTCCCAAGCTATCGGTTTAGTAAGTATCTGCCTCCTTTTGGGGGCCAGCGCTTGTGGGGTCCGGGAGTTGGCCAGCGGCCGGCTGGAGCCTCCGGAGATTGCTTTGGAGGAGATGATTATTTATCCCCCAGAGAGCCAATGCTGGCCGTTGAGCGCCCGCCTCCGGCTCACCAATCCCAATCCTGAGCCTCTCCGGGTCTTGGGATATGATTTTACCTTTGCCCTGGAGGGGGCTGAGCTCATTCAAGGGCAGAGCAGCACGGCCGTGACGGTGCCGGCGCAGGCTCAGGCCGTCGTCGAAATACCGCTCTTCCTGCGTCTGGCCGCCATCCCTCAAGCGTTGGGGGCGCTGTTCAAAGAGGAGCAAGTCTCCTATCAACTGACCGGCGGGGTTCGCCTGGCCTCGGTGTTGGGCGGACTGCGCTTACCGTTCCGCTTCCGCGGCACCCTGAGTCGGGCGCAGGGCTGGGACTATCTTCGCCAGTATTTAGGGCCTCAGTCTTTGCCCCGATAATCCACGACCCGTACCGCCTTGCCTTCCCCCCGGGGGAGGGACTGGTGTTCCACCAACTCTACGCGGGGGGTAACCAACAGCTCGCTTTTTAAGGCGTCCGTGACCTTTTTCTGTAAGGTCTTTAAAAACTTCAAATCTTCCCGGAAATATTCCTGTTTTACCTCCACTTTCACGATCATGGTCTCATTGCCGCCTTCTTGTCTGAGTTCCACCAGATAATTGGCGTCAACTTCGGGCAGGCTCATGAGCACTCGATCGATCTGGATGGGGAAGATATTGACCCCTTTGATGATGATCATATCATCGGTCCGGCCCTGGATCCGGGAGATGCGTCGACTGGAACGGCCGCAAGGGCAGGGCTGGTCGTCGTAGGAAGCCAGGTCACGGGAGCGGTAGCGCAAGAGCGGCATGCCTTGCCGCGTCAGATTGGTGAAGACCAATTCCCCCACCACGCCCGGCCCCACCGGCTTCAGGGTCTCTGGATCGACCACCTCCAGGAGGAAGCTATCCTCCCAGACATGGGAGCCATTCTGCTCTGGGCACTCAAAGGCCACCCCGGGACCATTCAGCTCGGACAGGCCATAACAGTTGTAAGCTTTGACACCATAGGCGGCCTCGATCCTCTGCCGGGTGGATGCGGAATAGGGTTCTGCGCCGATATAAGCCAAACGCAGGGGGAGATCCCGGGGATCCACCTGCAATTCCGCAAAGGTCGTCAGGAGAAACAGGGCATAGCTGGGAATGATATGGATGGCCGTGGTCTCAAACTGCTGCATCAACTGCACCTGGCGCCGACTGTTCCCGGCCCCGGCGGGGATGGTCATGGCCCCCAAGCGTTCGGCGCCATAATGGAAGCCCAAGCCCCCGGTGAAAAGGCCGTAGCCCATCATGTTCTGGAAGACATCATCGGCCCGCAGGCCGGTCATATAGAGGGAGCGGGCTACCAGATCGGCCCAGAGTTCGATATCCGTGCGGGTATAATAGATCACCGTGGCCTGTCCGGTAGTGCCAGAAGAGGCATGGACCCGAATGATGTCTCGAAGGGGAACCGTCAGCATCTCCCGGCTATGGGCCCGCAGGTCATCCTTGGTGGTAAAGGGGATCCGGCGGATATCCTCCAGACTACGAATGGTGTCGGCCGTCACTCCGGCCTGCCGCAGTCGCTCGCCATAAAAAGGGCTTCGGGCCGCTCGGGCCACGGTCTGCCGCAGGCGCTCCAATTGCAGTTTCTCTAAGGCATCTTTGGTTAAGGTTTCTATGTTAGCATCCCAATAGCTTGCCATCATTACCCCATGTTCATTATCGTGTCACTCGCAAGGCAGGCCTGGCTGCCCATCCTCCCGTTGGCTATGAGAGGGTAGGGCAGGGCGGATACCGCCTGCCGTGGAGGGCTTCTGGATCATTATGATTCCTGCTGTTCTTAACAGATTTCTAACAAATTGCCAAGGGTGG
>CAZARS010000001.1:2924-34494 GCA_964487625.1 uncultured Desulfobacca sp. | reverse complement strand
TCAGACCTTGTGCCGCCAGCCCCAAGCAGGTGCTGTCTGCCGAGAAAGTTGCCTCCGGAAATTCCCTAACTTCCTATCCCTGCCTCATAGAGGGAGGTAGGGGCGAAGGGGAGAAAAGGATTTTTTTCGCCTCTTATCCGGACAATGGATTGGAGTTGCACGGCAAGCTTTAATACCTGCAAGCCGTTTCCGGCTGGCCCCTAAGCAGGAGAGAGCCACCGGTCGCTCAGGGCTGGCCACAGCAGGGCTGTCCGGCAGCGGGCGGCCTGGACAATGGCCTGCAAGTTAGCTGTCGCTTCATTCAGATCATCATTGACCACCAGATAATCATACCAAGGTGCTTCCCGGATTTCATGTTGGACCCGGGCCAACCGTTGCTGCAGTTCCGTGGCCGGCAGGCTGCCACGCTGCCGCAAGCGTTCTTCCAAAACCTCCAAGGAGGGCGGCAAGATGAAGATAAAGGTTCCCTGGGGGAAATGCTCCTTCAGGGCCTTGGCCCCATGGATTTCCACATCAAACAGGATGTCCTGCTGGCCCTGCAGGGCCTCCTCGATCCAGAGGCGGGAGGTCCCGTAATAATGACCGAATTGTTGGACATACTCCACCACCTGGCCGTCCTGCAGGAATTGGCGAAACTGCGTTTCACTGACGAAACAATAATCCTGGCCGTCAATTTCCCCAGGGCGAGGCGGTCGGGTGGTATAGGAGACGGCAAAGCGTAAGCGAGGGTCGTTGGCCTGGAGGGCCCTTACCAAGGTGGTCTTCCCCGAACCAGAGGCGCCTGAGATAACGAAGACTTGGGCCGCCATTTAGGCTTCCTTACTGCTGCGGGCCGATGCCCCATCCCCCGCAAATCGTTGGGATAAGGTCTCGGGTTGGACGGCCGAGAGGATGATATGGTTGCTGTCGGTAATGATGATGGCCCGGGTCTTGCGCCCATGGGTGGCATCGATGAGGCGCTGCTCATTGCGGGCGTCTTCCCGCAGGCGTTTCATGGGGGCAGAACCGGGAGTGACAATGGCCACTACCCGAGAACTGACTACCGTATTGCCGAAACCGATATTAATGAGCGTCGAATCTTTTCCTGGCATAAAGGCATCTCTCCGCTGGCTGGCAGGCAAGCCATTCCCTGATCCTGAGGGATATCAAGGAACCAATGCTACTCAATATTTTGCACCTGTTCTCGCAACCGTTCCAGATCGGTCTTGACCGCAATGACGGCCTGCGCAATGGCCACATCCGTTGCCTTAGAACCGATAGTATTGATTTCCCGATGCATTTCCTGGAGAAGAAAATCAAGTTTCCGGCCTACTGCTCCCACTGTCCCGAGGATTTCCTGAAACTGCTCCAGATGACTGCGCAGGCGCGCCAATTCTTCGGTAATATCGGCCCGATCGGCCAGGATGGCCACTTCTTGGGCCAAGCGCTGGGGATCTAGAAGGGCCGACTCGGGGAGGAGCTGGGCCAATCGGGTCTGTAATTTTTCCCGGTAAGCTGCGGGAACCATGGCGGCCCGCTCGGCAATGACCTCAAGCTGCTCGGCCACCTTCTCAAGATGGGCCAGAAGCTCACCCTGAAGGTATTCTCCTTCCCGCCGGCGCATGGCTTCCACGACCTCCAGGGCCTGATGGGTGGCTGTGGCCAAGACGGTCCACAGTTCCTCCTCGTCCCGCGGGGGCGTTTCTTGCAAAGTTATCAGCTCCGGGATCTGCAATAGTTGGTTCCAGCCCCAGGGTTCGGGGAGGTTGAACGTTTCCTGGACCTCGGATAACAGGGCCGCGGCTTCCCGCAACAGGTGGACGTCAGCCACCAGGGAACGGGGGCTCTGGTCCAGATAGGTCAGCGTGACGCTCATCTCTAACCTGCCCCGGCTTATCCGGCTGGCCAACAACTTGCGCAGGCGATCCTCTAAACTGAGGAGGACGCGGGGGAGTCGCAGATGCACATCCAAGAAACGATGGTTGAGGGTCCGCAACTCCACGCCGACTCGAAAGTCTGCGCTGATGGCTTCCCCTCGTCCGAAGGCCGTCATACTTTTAATCATAGATCAGGCTTTCGGGGCCGAGTTAAAACAGCTTTCGGCCCGAGAGGGTGTAGAAAAAGATGTTGCTCCTGCTTTGCAAAGATAATAAGCAGGGCTCTCCCAGGCAGGCCTTGACTGAGGCTGGCCGGCGGCCTAAGGTTTATGGGCTCGACGGATTGTCTGGCCGGGCCAACTGGCGCAACTGCCAGAGATATTTTTGCCGTCCCAGGGTCAGAAAATGCAACAGCGGTTCACTGGCATAATCGGGATAAGTCCAGGGGAGGATTTGCCAGCCCCCTCGGTGAAACATGAGGGTAACCTCCCCATAGATACCCCCCTGGAGATAAAGGCGATGGGAATAATTTTTGCCGGTGGCCAGGACCAGGCGTTCCCGACTCAAATACCCGGGGTCCAGGTTGACTAGACGGCGGCCACCGAGGGAAAACCGCTCTTCCAACTGGTTGGTCCAGAGTTTCCACGAGCCCAGGGCACCGGGATCGGCTAACTGCAGGAACAGCGCCAGCCGTCGGCGCAGTCCTCCTCCCATCTCCCGGTCATAGTAATGGGTTTGGTCAAAGGGCAGCCAAGCACTCACCAGGTCAGGGGGGCCCAACAATACCGCCAGCTCCTGGAAGACCGCGGTCTCCAGGTCCGGCTGGGCAAAAATCAAGCTCACCAATGGTTTGACCGGTGTAGGGTGGCGCGGCAGGCTCATGGATCACAACGTCGAGAGATACATACTATGGCACGGTAAAAGTTAAGTCAACCCTTTTTTCAGAACCAGGGCCAACCCAGTAAAGCCCAAAGTAGCTAACAGGCTAACCGTAAAAAGCAGGCGGATAGCCCGGGGAATATCTGTTGATTCCGGCTCGCGGACGGCCTCGCCGATCCAGGGTTTTTCCACCAATTGGCCGTGATACACATTGGGACCCCCCAGACGTAAACCCAAGGCGCCGCTCATGGCGGCTTCGGGCCAACCGGCATTGGGGCTGGCATGTTGTCGGCCATCCCGGCGATAAATCTGCCAGGTCCGGCGCCAATCCAGGCCAAGCAGCCCGGCCGCCAAGGTAAAGAGGGGGCCACTGAGGCGGGCCGGCAACCAGTTGAACAGATCATCCAGCCGAGCGCCGGCCCAACCGAATTCTCGATATCGGGGGGTCTTATAGCCCACCATGGAATCCAGCGTGCTGGCCGCCTTATAAGCCCAAGCCAACGCTGGTCCCCCCAGGGCTGCGTAGAACAGAGGGGAAATCACCCCATCAACCGTGTTTTCTGCGATGGTTTCCACCGTGGCGCGGATAATGGCGGCTTCATCCAGAGTGGCCGTCTCCCGGCCCACAATGAGGGCCAAAGCCTGTCGAGCCGCAGTCAAGTCGCCCCGCTGCAAGGGCTGATACACTGCCCAGGCATGATTGGCCAAATCTCGCACCGCTATGGCCCAATAGATGAGCAGGACATTGATCCAGAAACCCAGAAGGGGGTGCCAAAGGCTGGCCAGCCAGATCATCAAGCCAGCCGCGGCCGCGGCTATCCCCAGACACCCCGCAGCCAACAGGACTCCGGCCCCGATGGCCGAAGCAAACCGCCGACGCAATGGTTCCTCTGCCGCTGCGATGAGACGGCCCAACCAACGGACCGGATGCGGCCAGGAGGGAGGATCCCCCAGGAGCAGATCCAGGGCATAAGCCGCCAGCAGTTCCAGACCCATGGCCTACACTCCCTGAGCCGCCACATCGCGCAGAGCGGCCACCATGGCCTCGTTCTCCTTTTGGCGGCGGACGGCCACCCGGATACACCGGTCATCCAGCCCCCGGTAATTGGAACAGTCCCTGATTAGGATCCCCCGCTCGCCCATAAGCTGCACCAGCTTCGGGGCATTGGGCCAAGCCGGCCCTAAGCGGCAGAAGATAAAGTTGGCTGAAGGGGGAAGGGGGGACAAATCGGGAAGCCCCTGCAAAGCTTCATACAGTTTCTGTCGGGTCTTCCGGATATACTCCCGGGAATGTGCCTGATAGTGGTAATCCTGCAGGGCCGCCACCCCTGCGGCCTGGGCCAAGCTGTTGATATTCCAGAGAGGCAACTGCGCGTTGACCTGCTGAACCCGTTCCTGGGTGCCCACCAGGTAGCCCAAGCGCAGGCCCGGCAGGGCAAAAAATTTGGTGAGGGACCCCAGCACCAGCAGACGTGGGTCTTCTACCGCCTGCGAGACCAGCGTTAGGTTCGGATGGTCATCAACAAAATCGATGAAGGCCTCGTCCATGACCAACAAGGCCGTGGCGGGTAACACCGCCAGGAGCCTGTCCAAGTCATCTCGGGAGAGCAGGGTCCCGGTGGGATTGTTGGGATTACACAAAAAGATGAGCCCACCTTGGGCAACGGCTTGGCTAAGCTCCTCCATATCCCAAACATACGCCGGCGGTCGGAGATAAACATAGCGGCTTGCCAGGCCACTGAGGGCCACGGCGTAGTCATATTCGCTGAAACCCGGCGCCGGCAGGAGGGCCCAAGGCTGGGGAAAGATCCGGGGCAGGAGATAGAGGAGCTCCATGGAGCCGTTGCCCAGGGCCAGGTTTTCCTGGGGCACATTCAAGTACTTAGCTAGGGTGCTTTTAAGCTCCCGGGCATAAGGGTCGGGATAATGCACGATATGGGGGAGATTGTCCAACAGGGCCTGCCAAACCCCTTGGGGTGGGCCCAAGGGATTCATGTTGGCGCTGAAATCCAGCAGCTCCTCTCGGCCAAAGAGCCGACTGGCCAAGGTTAAGTCGCCCCCATGACGGGGGCGGTGGGGATCAGGTGTTACCATGGGTCTGGGCCGTCAGTTTCTGATTGCAGGTTGCCGTGAGGCGGCTCTAAGCCGCTTTAAGATTTGATAATTATGTATAACCGGTTGCAAAAATAATTTCGCCTGACCTGACGGTGGGGGCCTGACACGCCAGGCCCCCAAGGAACAACTTGCGGGCACGAAAGAGATGAGGCACCAACCGGGAAGTCCTCCACTCCCTCTCCCCGCCATGCCAGGAGAGGGTTAGTCTGAGGGGAATAATTAATAATTTTCAGATGTTAATTATTTGCCACTCCCGGTTTGGGCACACGCTGCCACTTGTCCGGCTAGCTTCCGGCTGGCCACTAATTATCGCCCGAAGGGGTTGCCGAAAACGGCGGCTTGGCCCAACTCTGCCTCAATCTCCAGGAGGCGGTTATACTTGGCGATGCGTTCGCTGCGGCTGACGGAGCCGGTCTTGATCTGGCCACCGCCCATGGCCACCGCAAAGTCTGCCATGAAGGTGTCTTCCGTCTCGCCGGAGCGGTGGGAAATGACATAGCCCCAGCCGGCCCGGCGGCAGAGATGGATAGTGTCGATGGTTTCGGTCACTGTGCCGATCTGATTGAGTTTGATGAGCACAGCATTGGCGGCCTTTGCCGCGATCCCCCGCTGGACGAACTTGCTGTTGGTGACAAAGAGGTCATCGCCGACAATCTGAATCTTGTCGCCGAGAGCCGCTGTCATGGCCTGGAACCCGGCCCAATCGTTTTCATCCAGACCGTCTTCAATGGAAACGATGGGGTATTTTTGGATCCATTCCTGGTAGAGGGCGTTCATCTCGGCCGTGGTCTTGATGCCCTGGCCTGACTTTTTGAGATTGTAGGCGCCGTTTTCAAAAAAGGAGCTGGCCGCCGGGTCCAAAGTCAGGGCCACGTCTGTCCCCGGTTTATAGCCGGCGGCTTCAATGGCTTCCAAGATCACCTCGCAGGCCTCGTTATTGCTCTTGAGGTTGGGGGCAAAACCGCCCTCATCGCCCACGTTGGTGTTATAGCCCTTTTTCTGCAAAATCTTTTTCAGGGCATGGAAGACTTCGGCGCAGTAGCGCAGGGCTTCCTGGAAGGTGGGGGCGCCCAGGGGCATGATCATGAATTCCTGAAAATCCACGCTGTTATCCGCGTGTTTGCCGCCGTTTAAGACGTTCATCATGGGCATGGGCAGACGTACCGCCCCAGTGCCGCCCAGATAGGCATAGAGGGGCAGGTTGGCATTTATCGCGGCGGCTTTGGCCACGGCCTGAGAGACCCCCAGGATGGCGTTGGCCCCCAGGCGGGCTTTGTTGGGGGTGCCGTCCAGGGAGATGAGGAGCCGGTCCAGATCGGCTTGATAATTGGGATTCCGGCCGATGATTTCCGGGGCGATGATGCTGTTGACATTCTCCACTGCCTGCAGCACGCCTTTGCCCCCATAACGCCGGCCGTCGCCATCCCGGAGCTCCACCGCCTCATTCTCACCGGTGGACGCCCCCGAGGGGACAGAGGAGGAGGCGACAACGCCGTTGTCCAGGGCCACAAAGACCCGGATGGTGGGGTTGCCGCGAGAGTCAAGAATTTCCATGGCGTTAACGGCGCTGATTTTCGGGCTCATGGGCATGTTCCTTTCTGCTCAGAGAGTATAATCATAAACCATACCATATTTCACCCGGCAGATTGGAGAAATTTTCTGGTTGAACAGGCCAGGCCAAGACTTTTTGCCTCTAGCGCCGCACCGGGCAGAAGCTGCGGGCCACCACCAGAATAATGGGGATGGCCAGGAGTTGGCTGCCCACCGAAAAGATGATCAGGTAAATGAGGAAGTTATCATAGAGCAGGCCCATGAGGACGCTCCCCAGAAACCAGAACAGTCCGTAGCCGGTCTGGAAGATGCCGTAGGCCGAAGCCCGGCGGTGGCTGGCCACCAGATCGGCCACCGCGGCCCGCATTACCGATTCCTGGGCCCCCATGCCGATGCCCCACAAGACCATGCCGACGATGGCCCAGCCCCAGCCGCCCAGAAACACCAGGGGCGCAAAGAGGGCCGAAAGGAGGGTAGCGGCCACCATGACGATGATGCCGAGGCGGTCATAGGTATATCCCAGGGCCAGGGCGGCCAGGGCGTCGGTGGCCATGGCCACGGCATAGGCCAGAGGAATCCAGGCTGCGGGCATCACCTGGGCCTGCTTAAAATGATAAGCGATGAGGGGGAAGTCGGCAAAGCCGGCCCCCAAGAGGGCCACCGCCACCACATAGAGCCAGAAGGTTTGGGACAGGCCTGCGGGCTCCACCGTCAGGACCTTGACCTCCAGGTGTTCCGGTCTGGGGTACAAAAATCTGGCCCAGAGGAGGGTGGCCAGGGCCGCCAGGGCCGGCAGGAGCAGGATACCATAGGCTGTGGGGTAGCCGCCGGCCTCTTTAAAGAAGAAAACCCCGGCCATCATGAGCGGGCCGATGAAGGCGCCCAATTGATCCATAGCCTCATGCAGGCCGAAGCCCCAGCCCCGACCAACGGTAAAGGCGGCATGAGAGAGCATGGCGTCCCGGGCCGGATTGCGGATGGCCTTGCCCAGGCGCTCCGTCAACATCAGGCCGACGGCGATCTCCCAGCGTCCTACCAAAGCCAGGAGGGGGACCGCGAAGAGGTTGAGGCAGTAGCCGATGAGGGTGATGGCCCAATAGCGTCTGGTCTGATCAGTGACTAAGCCGGAGAGCAGGCGCAGTCCGTAGCCGATGAGTTCCCCCAGCCCGGCCACCGTGGCCACCAGGGCGGCGCCGGCCCCCAATTGGGCCAGAAAGGGGCCGTTGATACTGCGGGCCCCTTCATAGGTCATGTCGCTGAGGAGGCTGACCACCCCCAACAGGATGACAAATTTGATGGCGGACGGCGGCTCCAGGTTCTTGCCGGCCGCAGCCGGAGCGCTAGATTGCTTCATCCGGTCAGTTCCTCCTAACGGACGATGAGAACGCTGCAGGGGGCGTGACGGCTGACCTTCTCGGCGGTGGTGCCCAGGAAGGCGGCCCAGACGCCGGAGACGCCGCTGTGCCCCACCAGGATGAGATCGTAATTGCCTTCCTTGGCCACCTCCACGATGGTCTGGGCCGGATGGCCAAAGGGCCGCAACAATTTAATCTCCAGGCCGGCTTCCTGGGCCTTGGTCCGAACCTCTGCTGCAATCTCCTCAAACCTTGTATCCAGAAATTTCTTTTCTTCGTCAATTTCATCAATGGTGCCGCCATAGCGGGGCAGCCGCTCCTGGACGGTTACCGCCCACAACTCGGCCTGATGGAGTTGGGCCAGCTTAATGCCTGCCGCCAGGGCTTTCTGGGCTCCTGTTGAGCCGTCATAAGCGACGAGAAGTTTCTTGAACATAGCCACCTCCAGCTGCGGGTTGAAGGTTCGAGTTTCGAGTTTCGGGTTTCGAGTTTCGAGTTTTGAGTTTCGAGAATGTGCCCAGGGCATGGATCCTAATCATACCAAGGTATTATCAAAAGGATACGTTGCCCCCTCACCCAGGCCCTCTCACCGCCTACTGCCTACTGCCTACTGCCCTCTCCCTTACACTTCTTCGGGATAATGGAGAAAATGCTCCATCGTGCCGTAGACCACCGGTTCCTCGACAAAGGGGCGTTTGGGGGAAAACCAGGTCGTGGCGATGAAGGTCGGTACCACCGCCGAGGCGATGACCGTGGTCACCAGCACCGAATACTGCGCCTGGTTGATAATGTTGTTGGTGAGGCCGAAGAGGGCGGAGATGCTGCCGAAGGTCAGACCGGTGGCCATAAGGAGGGTGACATAATTCCCCTCCCGGGTGGTCATGCCGTAATACCTGGTCAGAGGCCAGACGCCGATGATCTTGGTGACCATTTTCACGGCCAGGAGGATGAGAATGAGATTGAAACCGGTGATCAGGGCGGGGATAGAGATTAAGGCGCCGGCCTTGATGAAAAAGAAGGGGGTGAGCAAGGTGAAGGTAATGGTGCGCATGCGGTGCAGCAGGATTTTGTCCCGGACAAAGACGCCGGCCACCACCAGGCCGAAGAGATAGGCCGGCAGCACCGCCTCACTGCTGGCCGTGACCGCCAGGGCCCCCAGGAAACACAAGACCAGGAAGATAAACTTGACCTCCGGTTCGCTCACCCGGCCGCCGTATTTGGTGAACATATACCGACTGAAACGGGGCAGCAGCCACAGGGCCAGACCGGTGACCAATACAAAGACGATCATCCAGCGGTCGTAGCGGGCAAACAGGACCCCCAGGGCCAGGACCGTGCCCAGGTCGGTGACGAAGCAGGCCGCCAGGATGAGTTTGCCCAGGTCGGTCTCGTTGAGGCGGGTCTCCACCATGACGGCATAGACCACGGCCACCGAGGTGGTGGACAGGGCAATGCCGGAAATTTGCGAAGCTCGCAGGTCCCAGCCGGTGACCCAATAACTGAAGGCCATAGCCCCCAAAAAGGGGAAGAGGAAGGAGATGCCACCGATCACCAGACTGGGCTTCAGGTGTTTCCGCAGGGAGTCCGGGTCAATCTCAGCCCCGGCCAGAAAGGTGAGCATCATGGAGCCGAAGGCGGCCAGGACATTGATCCATTCATTGGGTTGAAAACCCAGGAAATTGCCGCCGATCACCCCTAAGAAGATCTCCACCAGGGCGACGGAAACACCGGTGCGGATGGAGATAAGGCTGGCCACCAGCGCCAGGCCGATCCAGCTTGCTGCAGTAAACCACATCTGTTCCATGGGCCTTTCCTTTCCTCAATCTCCTGGTGAATTACTTGCTGGCGTGGGGCCCAGCCCCGGGGCTTGCTGTGAGGGAGGCGTAACCGGCCCGCAGCAGGGCCTCCCGGCTCACTATACCCTGCAATTTCCCCTGGTCGTCTACCACCGGCAGCCGTTTGAACGCGCCATCCAACATGAGCTGGATGGCCGTCTGGATGGGGGTGTCGGTCGTCACGGTGACGATCTGAGTATTCATGATATCGCCGGCGGTTTGCACTTCCAGGTAACGCTGCAGGTGCTTATCCCGACGGCGCCGTTCGGTAAAGGGGATCTTACTGACAAAATAGTCCCAGATGCCGGGGTGGCGGTCGGCGAAGGCGCTCAGGAGGTCCTTATCCGAGATCAGGCCCAAAAAGACGCCGTTCTCATCCACCACACAAATCCGCTGGATTTCGTTGGTGTCAATGAGGCGGATGAGGTCGTCCACTGGCGTCTCGGGCCGGACCGTTATTACCTCGCGGCGCATGATATCGGCCACCGTGTGGAGATTTTCCACCTTGATCTGCTGCTTCTGAAAGGCCTGCCAATCGGGACATTCCTGCATGATGCTGTGAAAAATGTCCACCCGGGAGATATTGCCCACCAGACGACCCTGCTCATCAACCACCGGCAGGCGCTTCACCCCTTTCTGGAGCATGAGGTCAACGGCCGCAGTCACCGGTGCCTCCTGTGGGATGACCACCGCAGGGCTGGTCATGACCTCTCTGGCCTGCTTGTTGGCCATAGCCGCAAACACCGCTTCAATCTTGGCTGCGTCCGCCCCGGCCAGTAAACCCAGACGCATGGGCAAGCCGGCCTTATATATCAAGTCGGTCTGGGAGATCACCCCCACCGGCCGGTTGTCCCGATCAACCACCGGCAGCCCGGTGAAGGTGGAGGATAAGAGGAGGCGGGCCACCTCGTTGACCGGCGTGGTCAACTGGACCCTTTGGGGCTCCGGGTTCATGATGTCCCGCACCCGGACATGTTTGGGCAGGAGTGTTCCTTTGGTGCGATGCGACACCACCTGCAAGTCCTGCACCGCCACGATGCCGTCTGTGACCATCTTTTCCAGGGTGGGCAAAACCTGCCCGGCCTCAGGGGCTGGCAGAATGATGCGAATCCAGACCGGCATATTGTAGCCCAGGATCTCAATCCCCGGGGTGCTGATTTCGCCGCTCTCGTAAACCCCCGCCACCCCGCGCACCACCAAGAGCCGAGCTGGAATTTTCAGATCACGGATATACTCGCCGATGGCCCGGGGTAATAGTTGCCCCTGCCAGCGGGCTTCTTCGGAGGTGAAGATGTCAATCACCTTGTATGGTTGCATGGCACCCCTCGAGAAGGTGAACCCATTGCGCGGTTATAAGGTCAAAGGCTGAAAGTTTACTTCCTCCGACCCCTAATAACTGGCCCCTGGCCCCTGCCTTTCATCGCAATCGGCCGACGATCAGACCCAGGATCACCAGGGCCGAACCGATGAGGTTATTGGCCAGGATATTGGCCGTAGTGACCAGGTAGCGGCCGCTGCGCAAGGCATTCATGGTTTCCAGACCGTAGGTAGAAAACGTAGTCAAGGCGCCTAAATAGCCAGTCATGAAGAAAAGGCGCATGGACGGATTCATCAGGCTCAGCCCTCGTTCCCCCCACGCAAAGGCCAAGCCGATGAGAAAACAGCCAACCAGATTAACAATCAGGGTGCCCCAGGGGAAACGGGTCCCGAAAAGCTGGACGGCCAGCAGGGAGACGCCGTAGCGTGACAGCGCCCCCAGGCTGCCTCCCAGCATCACCAGGAGAATTTTCATGGTCCAACCATCGGCAGCGAACAGATATTGTCGGAGATTAGTAAAATAAGTCGCCAGGCCAGCAAGCCGAGAGCGCCGGCGCCGGAGTCGCTTGGTTGATGGGGTGCGTCGGAAGGGTAAACGTACCATGGCACAAACCATTAGTGACCGGCAAAGTTTTTGTCTAAGGTTGATGGCGCCTTGGTATCTCTTATATCCGTCTCATGTTGTCATTCTGAGGGAGCGGAGCGGCCGAAGCATCTCAGAGCCTTCGCTGCGCTCAGGATGACAAGAGCAAAGAAGCCATTGGCGGAAGGCTTTTTTGGCTTTTGGCGTCCTTTTTCAAGCTCTGCAAGAAGCCTGCCGGACACTCATGGGCACAAACATTATACTGTCCGGGGAAATGTCCTGGAGCTGCTGCAAAGGCCAGGAAAGCGTGACACCAGGAGTTTCGTCCAGCCAGGAGCATAATCCCAACAAAAAAACTTCTACTGAATTTTTGAGGATCAGTAGAAGTCATCAGCCTGCCGGCCGGGCCGCAGGCGGTTCAGGGCGGACTTCATCGCCTCCACGATGCATTCATTATCCTTAGAGATCATTGGAATAGCAAGGTTTTTTTCTGAGAAAAATCCTTGTTTCTAAATTTCAGGTTGACTCCCTCAATCCGGAGGAGTACTATATTAATCAAATTGGTGATGAAGTCCACCGTAAGTGCCCAGCCGTTGACGCGGCTGGGATGATGACTTCTGCCCCTCAAGGGCAGAAGTTTTTTTTTGCACCAGGGTGAGGGTATGACGCATTATCAGCGCTTGCAGCAAGAGTTAGCCCAGCATCTGGCGACCTTACAACGCTTCCCGGATATCAATCAATCCTATCTGACCTCCTTGTTGACCAAGCTCCAGCAGAATCGTTTTAACCTGGTCATGCTTGGGGCCTTTAAACGGGGCAAGAGCACGCTCATCAACGCCCTCCTGGGGGAACCTCTCCTGCCCACCGCCGTTATCCCGTTAACATCGGTAGTAACCATTATCGAGTACGGCGAGAGGCTGAAGATAGAAGTCATTTTTCAAAACGGCCAACGCCACGAGATCCGCCGAGAAGAATTGGCCGATTATATTACTGAACGAGGCAACCCCCATAATCAAAAAGGGGTGTGGGAAGTGGTGATTGCCTATCCCTCGAATTATCTCAAAGACGGGGTGCGTATCATTGATACTCCCGGCGTCGGTTCGGTCTACAGCCACAACACCGAAGTAGCCTATAATTATCTGCCCCACGTGGATGCGGCCATTTTTGTGGTAACTGTGGATCCACCTTTGTCGGCCGGCGAGGCTGAATTTCTCCGGGATATCCGGGAATATGTCCGCAAGCTCTTTTTCGTGCTCAACAAGATTGATTATGTGGCCGAGGCGGAACGGCAAGAAGCCCTGGATTTCACACGCAAAGTCCTCATGGATAGTTTGGCTACCGACAGTCTGCAGATCTTCCCTTTGAGTGCTAAACAGGCTCTAGACGGCAAAGAACAGCACCAGTCGGAGCTGCTGGCGGCGAGCCTATTACCGCAATTTGAGGCCCATCTCCGGGACTTCCTCTACACCGAGAAAGGCCGAGTCTTGCTCCTCTCCTGCCTGCACGGCGCCTTGAAAGCTTTGACCGACTCCACCCTGGCTTTGAAGGTGGAGCGTCAGGCCAGCAACCTGTCCCTGCAGGAGCTGGAAAGCAAAGTCAAACAATTTAATCTGGAATTACAGGCCCTGAACAAAGAGCGGGAAATGTCCCTCCTCCTGCTGGACGGCCGCCTGAAAGGCCTGCTGGAAGAGATCAACGCTGACCTGGCCGCTTTTAAACAAGAGACCCTGACCCGCCTGCATCATGAGGTCCAGGTCACTTTTCAGGCCAAAGCCCGAGCAGCCGGGGATTTGCGCCAGGAGATGGAGCAGTTTCTCTTCGGAGCCCTGCGGGACGTCTTTACCCTCTGGCGGCGCCAGGAGATCGACAAGGTGGTCCAGAAGTTGGCCGATATCCATCAGGAGTTTGCCGATCGCATCAACGCCATCTTGGCACGCCTGACCCAGCTGACCGCTCGGATCTTTGATTTCTCCCTGCGGGGTTTCGGGGGGGAAGCGGCTCTCATGGAAAAAAGCCAGTTCTGGTTCAAGTTTAAAGAAGATCCTGTGGGCTTGGAAATAATCCAAATGACCATCACCAGTCTTTTGCCCAGGGCTTTGACCAAGGGCCATCTCCTGAAAAAATTGCTGGAGAATGTCGACGAGCTGGTGGATAAGCACTGCGGTCGGCTGCGCTATGATTTCCACAGCCGCCTCACCGATCTGGCCCGGGATTTCCGCCGGGATTGGCTGGCTAAAATCGACGATACCATGGCCAGCATCCAACAAGCCTTAGAGCGAGCCCTGGCCCATAAACAGGTGAGCACCCAAGAAGTAAGCCAGCGTCTGGGGGAATTGGACCAGCGCCTTCAGGCCATCCTGCAGATGGAGCAAAACTTACTTTCCTTGCAAGAAAAAATTCACAGAACTTTACATTAAGGAGGGTGGGGATTACAATTTACTTAGAAAAGGCAAGTATCAGACTAGTTATGGCCATGGGTAACAATTTCAGGTTCACGACTTAAGCGAGATGACGGGAGGCGACCATGAAAGAGTACGAAGAAATTATGGCCAAAAAGGGGTTACCACAGGTGGGGCAAACGGTGCGCAGCAAAAAATACGGCACCCTCTGGCGGGTCATGGAAAAACGGGAAACCTGGAATAATATCGATCCAGATCCCCAAACCGGCGAACCTCGCATGATTCCTTCTATTTATCTCTGCTTCTGGAAAATTCAGGAAGGCAATCCGCCGGGCGTTGGCAAGATGATGGGCTATACCTATACCCTCTATGACAATACCTTTGAAATGAATTGGGAAGTGGTTTCTTAAGGCCGGAAACCGTCGGGGAATGGCCAATTACTCTTAAAAAATGCAGCAGGGTGGATTTCTCTCTACCCTGCTGTTTATTTTTTAGGGGGCGAAGTATCATGCTGACAACCTGCCCTCGACAGGGCAGGAGCGTCTTGGATCTCACAAACTTTCTACCAAGTTCCGGAGCTCTGCCACCGGCTAACTGACCGGGATCGTGGTCTGGTCAGCGCCTGCTGCCGGGGCTGGTTAAGCCTGAGCCCAGCAGGCACCGGGTTCCCCTGACTCAGGAGTTGCCGGCATAACGCTGGCCCTCCCCCTGGCCATTCAGGGTCCGGAGCCGCATTTTGACACCCAGGTTGGTGAGGTGCTCTTCTTCAAGGAGTTTCTTGATAGTTTCGATAAGTTGCACTTCTTCCAGACTATACTCCCGGCGTTTCGAATACGTCCGACTGGGTTGCAGGTATTCTTGGAAGGTCTTTTCCCAATACCTCAGGGTTGATTTCTTGACTCCGGTTAATTTGGCCACCTGGTCGATACTGAGTAAGATATTTTTGCCGATTTCTTGCATGCCGGACCCTCCTGGCGGCTGAGATGATGGGCGTGCCAGCCTGTTCTTCCGGTGTTTTCTTCTCTTATCGAATCTTGGCGAAAAAAACTTGAAGAAAGAGCTACAATTTTCCAACCTAAAAATGGAGCGGTCGAGGCTGATGGGCGCCACAACCGCCGAGTTTGCCTCTAGCCAGGTCTGCATCTCACGCTTTGCCCGGCATGGCAGGCATGAGGATGAGGGAGAACAGGATGATTATTTTCGCTGATGAGTCGAGTGCTGACTTCAAAATGGGCGGCAAGGCGACTTGCTCTCCCAAGGGTTTAGGTTAGATTCCTGCCCTCCAGGCCAGCCTCCTTCACCTCCCGGCCTCCCCCAGCGGTGCGTTCAAAAATCTCTTGACAAATGAGATGCGCTGGATTAAGAACAGAGGCGGAAAGCGGGACTGGAGCCCGCCTCACAACACATTAGCCGATGATTTATCTGCCACGAAGGCCACTCCTACGCAGGGGTCTCGTGGTTTTTTTTTGGAGGAAAACCGCTATGAATATCATCCCGCCAAAGAAGGCATGGTTTATCGGTCATTATCCTGGGCAGGTTCTGGGGAATCATGAGGGCTAAAAAACCCCGGGTGTGCGTCATCGATGGCTTGGGAGGGGGCATCGGCGCAGTTATTATCAAGCGCCTCAAAGATTTATACGGCGAAGAGCTGGAAGTTATTGCGCTGGGCATCAATGTCTTGGCCACGGCCCAGATGTTAAAAGCCCGGGCCAATCAAGGGGCCAGCGGCGAAAATGCCATTGTGGTTACGGTGCCGACTGCTGATGTCATCATCGGCACCATCTCCATCATCATGGCCAATGCCATGTTGGGGGAGGTGACCCCGAAGGTGGCCGCCGCCATCGGCTCTGCCCCGGCCCATAAAATCCTGCTGCCCCTGACCCAGGAACGGGTGGAGGTGGTGGGGGTCAGTCGGGAGCCCCTGCCCCACCTGGTAGAGATCGCCGTAGCCCAACGCCTACCGGAGGTGTTGCGCCTGCTCTATCCGGCCTTCTCCTTGGCCCGGACCGCAGTAGCGGCATCGATTGAGGAAACCGGAGAAGAAAATGGGTAATCGGGATGATCCTGTCTCTGCTGACCGCCAGGCAGATTTCCCTTGACAGGGGGACAGGATTCATTTAAAGAAAAATAAAAGGTTTCAGGCACCCTTCGGGGTTTAATAGGGAAGCCGGTGCAAATCCGGCACGGTCCCGCCGCTGTAACCGGGGACGAAACCGGCAGATGCCACTGCGGACCATCAAGGTCCATGGGAAGGCGCCGGGAGTAGGGTGAGCCGGAAGTCAGAAGACCTGCCTGCAACTGCCGTGCCGTTGCCTAACGTTGGATTGGGCCAGGCCAGGCCGTGGGAGGGATGGTAAAACTCTCCGGCCCCCCGAGGAAGAAGTAAGCTGGGTGCAATCCTTGGGTCCTTGCGGACTCAGGGATTTTTTTTTGGGCTCGGCCCGCCCAACCACCGCACCTGTGGCACGCCAGGCAGGCATATCGAGGGTATCTTGCTCAGCCAACAGGAGGTGGAACATGCAAGAGGGTTTAATCGTCTATGTGGTGGGAGGTCAGGAGGTACCGGAATCTCTGGACCTGCCTCGCCAGTGTCAGGAACTGGGCCTACGGCCGCAGCAGGTGGCCGTTGTGGCCAGCAACCAGGGCTTCTTCTCCGTCGAAGACGCCTGGCACTACCTCATCACCAAAGGGATGGGGCGGGTCAGCCTCTTGGTAGCCCAAGTGGGGGATAACAGTTTGCGGCCTATCCATCCGCCGGTGCGGCTCTGTGGTTGACAAGAAAGAAAGAGAGAGGGGTAAAAAGGCAAAGAGAAAAAGGGGGGAAGCAATGAAACTCCGGGGAATTATTCTGGTATTGATCGGGCTGGCGGGGTGGCCTTTGACCGGGGTCCAGGCAACGCTGCTGACCGGCGCTGAGGAAATAACCTTGGCGGCGGCCAGCACACCGCCAGAGGGTGAAGTCGCCCGGTTGGACCAGATCCTCATTACGCCCACGGGCACCGAGGTGGGCCGGAGAGAGACCAGCGTCTCCGTGAGCACCGTTACCGCTCAGGAGATCGAGGCCCGCCAGGCCGTGCGGGTGGAGGAAATCCTGCGGGACGTGCCGGGGGTGGTCATGAGCCGCAGCGGCTCCACCGGCGGCACCACGTCCTTGTTTCTGCGCGGCGGCAACAATAATATGACCCAAGTACTGCTGAACGGCTTCCGCCTCAACGACGTGGGCGGTGGTTTTGATTTCAGTAAGCTGACCACCGACAACGTGGACCGGGTGGAAGTGGTCAAAGGGCCCATGAGCGCCCTGTACGGCAGCGACGCCATGACCGGCGTTATCAATATCATCGCCAAGAAGGGCGAGGGCCGGCCCAGCTTGGCCCTGACCAGTAATTGGGGCGGCCATGCCGAAGGTCATGGCAACCGCAACCTCATCAGCGAGCAGCGCCTCCATTTCCAGGGAGCCTGGAAAAAGGTTGCCTGGTCCATAGGTTATGGCAATTACATCGATTATGGCATCCTGCCCATAAATAACCGCTATACGGCCAATGTCCTCAACTCCCGGTTGGATGTCACCCCTCTGGACACCCTGACCTTCACTTTTACCACCTTGTTCCTTGATCAGTTCTTCGGGTTCCCCACTTCAGGGGGCGGTGACCGCCTCGATTCCCGGGTGTTCGGCGGCAGCGGTCTGGATCCGGACCAGAATAATACTTTCAACAACCTCCTTCTGGGTCTAACCGCCAATTACCAGCCCCGGGAGTGGTGGCAGCACGAGCTCTCCTTGGGCTATCTGAACCTCAACAGCCGCTACAATAACAAGGCCAATCCCGATCAGGTGACGTTTCAGGATTACGATTATTTTAGCCGGGACCTGGAAGACCAATACAACCTGAATTACCGGAATAATTTCATCTTCGGGAAACCCGAAAGGATCGGCAGCACCACCACGTTGGGGCTGGAGCTCCGCAACGAACGGTGGAAGGGCTGGGTTCACAGCTGGGATTGGCTAGTTTGGCGCTATACCGATGACTTCACTAAGGCCAGCCGGGGCAGCGTCTCCTGGTATCTCCAGGAGCAGCTGGCTTTTTATAACCGTTTTTTCCTGACCGTGGGGGGGCGCTTTGAGGACAATAGTTCCTTTGATGGCGTGGAGTTTTCTCCCCGGGCCGCCGCGGCCCTGCGCTTCCCGGAGACCGACACCACCCTCCGGGCCGCGGGTGGCCGAGCCATTAAGGCGCCGTCTTTCTACCAGACCAACTCCTTGAACCCCTTCGCCTTGGGCAATCCGGCCCTAAAACCGGAAAAGAATACCAGCTGGGAGGTGGGGGTGGACCAATGGTACTTGGACCAGGTACAGGTGAGCCTCACCTATTTTGAAAACAATTTCACGGACCTGATTCAATATATCTATCCCAGCTTTTTCAACATTGCCAAGGCGTCCACCAAGGGGTTAGAATTTGCCCTGACCTTGCGGCCGCACCTGCTGCCCGGTTTCACGGCCCGGACTGCCTATACGTATATGACGGACCTGCGGGTGTTGGATGCCGGCCGCCTGGTGAGCCTGGCGGTCATCCCCGGCCAGAACCTGCTGCGCCGGCCCCGCCAGACCTGGAGTTTTGACCTGAATTATGTGGCCACAACCTGGGAGGTGAACTTCAACGGCCTCTACGTCGGCCCCCGGGCGGACCTGGGCTACTACCCCAGCGGCACCCGCCGGCTCTGCAACGGCGGCTATTTTATCGCCAACCTGGCGGGTTACTATACCCTTGTTAATAATTGGGGGGCCGTAAAACGCCTGCAGCTCATGGCCCGGGCCAACAACCTGTTTGACAAGAACTATACCGAGGTCTTCGGCTACTCTTCGCCCCGCTTTCACATCATCGGCGGCGTGCGGTTGGAGATTTAGGGGCCAGCGGCTGGAAAAGGAAATAGGGATGAATAAAGGAGAAGAAAATTGCCGAGGCGCACCAGCGGCCCACCTGCCCCCGGTGAACTCCCTCTCCTCGCAGCGCAAGGAGAGGGAGCCAAAGACTTTCCGAATGGCATCTATATAGTTTTCACCTGGAAAGGCCTAATATAGGGTGTATCTATTGTAGGGGCTGGGTAACCCAGCCCCTACATGGAAAATTTTACCCAATAGGTAATCCGGAGCTGGCTGGCAAAGGGTTGTCGGATGGGAACCGTATGGAATTGTTAAGACAAGCCATTGTCGGCAGGCTGGATTATCGAGTTAGGATGGCACCGAAGTTTGAAGAATAAAAAAACTACGAACCATGAACGATGAAATGCAACCTATGAATTTTACCAAGCCAGCGATTGTCCTGACGGCCTTCGGGACCACCACTAAGGCGCGTCAGGCCTATGCCCTGTTTGAGGAGCGTCTGCGGCTCGCCTTTCCGGAGCACGCAATACATTGGGCTTATTCCTCCCGCCAGGTGCGGCATTTTGCCCGCCAGCGCCATGGCCAGGACCACCAGGGGCCGACGGAGGTTCTGCAGCGGCTGCGCTCCCACGGTCATGAGTGGGCAGTGGTCCAATCGCTTCACCTCCTGGCCGGACATGAATTTTACCGCTTAGTGGAGGAAGTGCAGCAGGTGCCCATCCGTACGGCCATCGGCCTGCCGCTCCTCTATGCACCGGAGGATTACCAACAATTGGTCACGCTCCTGGCCGCGGCCTGGCGGGAGCTCAGCCGAGATGAAGCCGTCGTCCTTGTCGGCCATGGCACGGATCATGCCAGTTGGGCCACCTACCTGACATTGCAGCACTTCCTCAACGACCGGGTAGAGCGGCCGGTGTATGTCGGCGTGCTGGAGGGCTATCCGGAACGCACCGATGTCGTGGCGGCAGTGGCGGGCTCGGGAGCCCGGCGGGTCCATCTCGTTCCCCTCATGCTGGTGGCCGGGGTGCATGTCCAGGAGGACTTGGCCGGTCCAGAGGATTCCTGGCAGGCAGATCTCGAGGCCGCCGGTCTGGAAGTGACCCTGGAGCCAAGAGGCTTGCTGGAGCTTCCCGGGGTGATGGACCTATTCCAGGAGCATCTGGCCCAGGCCCTGGAGGCCATCCCGGCCTCTTTGGACTTCCCTTGGCCGGAGGCGGCTGCGGGCTTGAAGCGCTGTTATCAGCTCTGTTGAGACTCAGCCGGCGGACCGGGCCGATGCGGGCCTGGCCTGGAGGAAATTCCCATGGATGCCAAGGAATTCTGGAAGCGCGGTTGCCTCTCTCTGCTCCTGGTGAGCTGGCTGTTGGTCTGGCCCTGGGGGGAACTAAAGGCGGCCGTTACCGTTACCGATGCCTACGGCCGGCAGGTGACCATAGCGGCGTCGCCCCGGCGGGTAGTGTCGCTGGTACCGGGGACCACTGACATGTTACAGGCCCTGGGGGTCGGCGATCGCCTGCAGGGTATCACCCTCCATGACCGTTGGCGGGGGGCCGGGCAGAAACCAGCAATTATGGGAGGCTTCCTTGCCCCCCAGCTGCAGGCCATTGCGGCGGTGCAGCCTGACTGCCTTTTCGTGAGCGATCTCCAAAAGGCAGTCCTGGCCCAGTATCGCGAGGCGGGCATTCCGGTGCTGCACCTCAAAGCCCGGCAGGTGGAGGATGTTTTCAGCAATCTGCGACTCCTGGGGGAGATTTTCCAGAAAGCCCCGGAGGCCGAGGCCTTGTGCCGCCGGCTGCAAGAGAAACTGGACCTTATCCAGCAAAAATTGACCAAGGTGCCGCAGGATCGACGGGTGCGGGTGGTGCGCCTCATGAGCGATCGAGAGGTGGTGGTGCCGGGGGATGATTCCTTTCAGAATGACTTTATCCGCCGGGCGGGGGGGATCCCCCCGACGTGGGGGCAAACCGGCGCAGTGATCCCAGTGTCCCCTGAAAATTGGCAGAAATTCAATCCCCAAGTGGTCTTCGGCTGCGGTCCGGGTCTGCCCACCTTTACCCGATTGCTGCAACAGCCCGACTGGAGCCAAGTGGCCGCGGTACGGGAGGGGCGCCTCCTCAATTTTCCCTGTGAGCTGACCTGCCGGGCTTCGGTGCATGCCGCGGATTTCATTGCCTGGCTGGCTGCGTCCCTGTATACTGCCGAGTTCAGCGAGCCGCGCCACACCGTCCTTCCCCAGGAGGTGCTGGCCCGGCGGCCTCTGGCCATAGATCTCCCCCTGGTGCGCCGGGCTGAGTTGGTCACCAGCCGTATCCTGGATTTTGAGCACAAAACCCTGCTCCTTGAGCTGACGGCGCCGGTGGCGGTCCACTCCACGTTGGAAGGGCCGCGCCAAGGCATTCGCTTTGTGGGCAATCATTATACTCCGCCCCCGGGTTGGCCTTTGAGCCACCATCGGGGTCTGGCCCAGGATCGCCGTTTGGTCTATGAAGTTCTGGGCCGCTCTGAGGCGGATACCAGCTTCCTCTTTACCGGCGCGGATATGGATAACTTGGCTAGCAGCAAGGCCGAGTTTCGGGAACTGACGGTCTATGCCTTGGCCACGGCTGGGGTAGAGGGCAATGCCCTGCGTCTTTCCCAGGATGAGGGGCGCTATTATGAACTTGGAACTATTAATATTATTGTGCTGAGCAACCAGCAGCTCTCTACCCGGGCCATGAGCCGGGCCCTTATCGACATCACCGAGGCCAAGACCGCGGCTTTGCAGGACCTGGACATCCGCAGCACCGAGACACCACAACGCTGGCAGGCCACCGGCACGGGCACGGATAATATCATCGTGGTGGGCGGCCAGGGCCGGCTGCTGGAACAGGCCGGCGGGCACGCCAAACTGGGGGAACTGATCAGCCGGGCCGTGTACCAGGCGGTGCGGGAGGCCGTGGCCAAACAGAATGGTCTCACCACCTGTCGGCCCGTGTACCAGCGCCTGCAGGAGCGCCGCCTGAACCTGTATAGCCTCCTACCCCCGTCTCTGCCCCCGGACCTGCGGCAACGGTTGCTCCCTGCCTGGGAGGCCCTCCTGCTCGAGCCCCGCACCGCAGGGTTCCTGGAGGCCGCCCTGAGTCTCAGCGATGCCTGGGAACGGGGCCAGGTCCTGGACCTGTCCGCTTATGAGGCCTGGTGCCGCCAGATGGCCCAGGAAGTGGCCGGCAAACCACTCACTCCGACAAACTGGCAGAAACTCCCGGGGGAGCTGCCCAAACCCCTGCACCTGGCCTGTGAAGCCCTGCTGAACGGTTTGTGGCAACGGGAACGGCCATGAGGGGTCAGGGCCAGAGGCCAGAGATTAGTGGTTAGTGATAATAGGGCTGCGCAACTGGCTATTGTTACGAAATTGCCCTCTCCTGGCGCCGGCGGGAGGAGAGGGTAAGGGGGAAATATCTTATTGTTGCCAATTTGCTAGTGAGAATCTTGGCCCCTTGATCTTTATACTCCAGGTGCAAAGAAAAACCCCGCCGGCGAGGTGGCGGGGTCTAAGAAAGGGAGGTATAAAGCAGCGGCGCGAAACCGTTAGGGCTGCACGGCCACCAAGGAGACGCCTAGACGGCTTTCCAAGGATTGGATTTTGCTCAGTTGTTCAGGACTAACGTTGGCCGGTTTGATGTCGTGGCAGGAAAAGGCCAGCAAGGGCATGGCCAGTTCCTTCTCCAGGGCCGTAATGGCCTGAAGGTCCTCAGGGGTTAGTTTAGTGCTGAGACTACATAACATGGCACGATCCTCCCTTTGTCATTTTGTGATATTGTAATGCCTGAGCCAGATGAAATCAAGCATGACCAAAACAAGGGGGGTGCCGTGCCCGCCTTCTGGACGCCCCGTCGTGGCCTGGATGGCCATGCTGGTGGGGCTGCTGGTGGTCTGGGCTGCTTCCGGGGAGGCGGCGGTCAGGGTGATGCAGGATCAGTTGGGCCGGCCGGTGCGGGTGCCGGAACAGCCCCAACGGGTGGTGACCTTGGCGGCCAGCCTGACGGAAATCGTCTTTGCCCTGGGGCAAGGTCACCGCTTGGTGGGGGTGGAACAGTTCAGCGATTTCCCGGCCGCGGCCCGGGAGCTGCCCAAAGTAGGGTCCTATATTAACCCGGATGTGGAGCGGGTCGTGGCCCTGCGGCCAGACCTGGTGTTGGCCATCAAAGACGGTAACCCTTATCATAGCGTGGCTCGGTTGGAGGGGCTAGGGTTGCCCGTCTATGCAGTGGACCCCCGCTGTCTGCAGGGCGTTATCACGACGGTGGTGGAGATCGGCCGGCTCCTGGGTGTGGCCGAGGTGGCCGAGCCTGTGGCGGCCCAGCTGACCGCGCGCTGGCAGCGGGTCCAGCGCCTGGCGGCCCAGCTGCCCCAGCGCCCCCGGGTTTTCTTGCAGATCGGCACCACTCCCATCGTGGCGGTGGGCTCCCACACCTTCTTGGACGAGCTCATTACTACGGCCGGAGGGATCAATCTGACGGCCGGCAAGATTCCTTATCCCCGTTTTTCCCAAGAGCAAGTGGTGGCCTTGCGACCAGATATCATCGTGATAACTTCCATGACCCGAGGGGAAGTCTTCGACCGGGTTAAGGAGGGCTGGCGGCGTTGGCCCACGCTGCCGGCAGCCCGGGATAACCGGATTTACCTCATCGACTCTGATATCGTGGACCGCCCGGCCCCCCGGATTTTCGATGGCCTGGAACAGTTGTTCCGCCTCTTCCATCCCGCTCTGGCAGAGGAACTGTCGTGACCCAGAGTGCCTTGCCGCTTCTGCGGCGTCTGATCACCGTCATTGTGGGGTTTGGGTTCTTCCTGGCGGTCACTTTGGTGGTGGGGATGCTGTGGGGATCTTCAGCCCTGGACTGGCGAATCTGCCTCCGGGCGCTGGTGGGGCTGGAAACGGGCGATGAGGTCTTGGGTGCCATCCTCTGGCAGATCCGTTTCCCCCGGGTCATGTTGGCGGCCTTAGTGGGGGCGACATTATCCTTAGGAGGCCTGGTCTTCCAGGCGCTGTTGCACAACCCCCTGGCTGAGCCCTATATCCTGGGCATCTCCGGCGGGGCCGCAGTAGGGGCCATCATCGGCATCCTGTTGGGTCTGGGGCCATTTCCCGGGGTCGCCTCGCTAGCCTTCCTGGGCAGTATGGGGGTCATGGTGGTGGTCATTTTCCTGACCCCCCGGGAAACCGGGGATAATAAAAATGCTTTGCTCCTCTCCGGTGTCATGGTTAACGCCCTGTGCACCGCCCTGATTCTCTTTTTTGTCACCATGACCCATGATGCCCGCTTGCATAACATCCTCTATTGGCTCATGGGTGATCTCTCGGTGGCCCTGCCGGGCCAGATCTTGGTCTTGGGTCTCGTGCTGGTGCCTTGTTTTCTCCTCATCTTTCTGCTGGCCCGGCCCCTCAACCTCCTCTATCTGGGAGAGGAACAGGCCGGTTACCTGGGCCTCAACGTGGTGGGGGTGACTTATCTGCTGTTGGGCCTCACCTCGTTCATGCTCAGCGCGGCAGTCTGTCACACGGGACTGGTGGGTTTTGTGGGTCTGGTGGTGCCCCATCTCCTCCGCCTCTGGCTTGGCCCCGAACACCGCATCCTGGTGCCGGCCGGTATCTTGGGAGGAGGGGCTTATTTGGTATGGTGCGACCTCCTGGCCCGGGTCTTGCCGTCACAAGGGGAGCTGCCGGTGGGCGTCATTACCGCCCTCATCGGCGCGCCGCTTTTTATCGTGCTGTTGCAGAGGTCTCGCCTATGATGCCAGCGGTGCGGGTGGATAAGGTCAACGTGGGCTATGGCCAGCACCTCATCCTGCGGGACCTTTCTTTTGACGTGGCCCCGGGCTCATTTTTTATTATCATCGGTCCCAACAGCGCCGGCAAAACCACCTTGGCCAAGACCCTGGCAGGCCAATTACGGCCGCAGCAGGGGAGAGTGGAAATCCTGGGACGGCCCCTGACCACATATTCCCGCCGAGCCCTGGCCCGGCTAGTGGCCGTGGTACCCCAATACATCCCCCTGGATGTCCCCTTTACCGTATTGGAGGTGGTGCTCATGGGCCGCTCTCCACACCTGCCCCTGGCCGGCTTGGAGACCCGGCGGGACCTGGAGATTGCGGCTGATGCCATGGCCGCCACTCAGATAAGCCATTTAGCCCAACGCCGCCTCAATCAGCTTAGCGGCGGCGAAAGGCAACGGGCCATCATCGCCCGGGCTATCTGCCAACAACCCGAGATCATTATTTTGGATGAACCTACGGCCTCCCTGGATCTGGCCCACCAGGTGCATATCATGGACCTGTTGGAAGAACTTAGGGAGACTCGGGGTTTTACCGTGATCATGATCTCCCATGACCTAAATCTGGCGGCCATGTATGCCGATACCTTGCTGCTCCTACACCAGGGGCAGGTCGCGGCCGCAGGTGATCCGGCAGCAGTCCTGACCTATGAACGCCTGGAGCAGACCTACGGCTGCGTCCTCTTGGTGGGGGAGAATCCCCTGATGCATAAACCCCAGGTGACCTTGGTGCCCGGCCGGTTCCTGCGGCAGACGAAAAAATTTTTAAAACTGCAGGCGCAAAACCACTGGAGCGGGAAACACGGCAGTTGAGTGCCAGGATTATTTTTGGGTGTGCCCAAGGTGTTACTATTTCTTGACAGAACCTGGAAAAGGTTTTATAATTTTTTATTAATTCGGAGAATCTATCAGCCACGAAGGCTTCTCGGAACACTGGCCGGCCTTTGGTGGTTTTTTTTGCGCCTTCAGGGTGGCGCAGCCAGGGGCAGGCAAAACCTCTGGACAAACCCACCCAGTGGCGGTATTGGTGAAGAATTATGCCCAGTTATCTGTATCGTTGTTTACAATGTCAGGCCCAGGAATCTCGGATCGCCGGCCTGGACGACCACTTGGCCATCTGTGCGGTCTGTGGTTTTGCCATGGTACGGGAGGATGGCGATATTTTTGCGCCCTATTTTGACAGTCACCCCCCGGAGGACCTGCAAGCGCCTCGCCGGCGCAAAAGCAAGCGATGACCGCAGGACAGGCTGGCCAGTGCCGGTCAATTTTTCAGGGTCGGCGGGGTGGCTAATGCAGGCGCCGTATCCCCCGCCCCCTTGTTTTTTAGGAATTTTGGCATATATTAAAAATACCCCGGGAGACGAACTCCCGTCCCTGCTGTCCCTGCTCAGAACGTCGAACCAACAGCCATGAAGGCTCCGTGCAAGTTACACGGCCCTCTCATGGCTTTTTTTTGGGGGAACGATGGACCTTACGAAAAGTATGCTCAATATGGCCATAGGCGGCGGCACCTGGGTGCTCTGGCTGCTGATTGTGCTCAGTGTCATTTCCGTCATCATCATGGTGGAAAAGGCCATCAGTTTTTATCGGCTGCGTTTTCGAGATGAGCAATTCTTGAAAGAGTTGCGGCCAGTTCTGGAGGACCGGGATTGGCCCCGGGCCATGGCCCTCTGCGAGTCCTCCCAGGCCCTGGAGCCCCAGATCCTCTTGGCAGGTTTGCAGCAGGCCAACCACGGCAAGGAAAGCGCTGCGGAGGCCATGGAGGCGGAGCGCATCCGGGTGAGCCTGCAATTGAGTCGGGGCCTCAATTTCCTGGGGACTTTGGGGGCCAATGCCCCCTTTATTGGCCTTTTCGGCACGGTCCTGGGCATTATTCATGCCTTCAAGGACTTGGCCCTGGAGGAGGGCGGTGGCGGTCCGGCGGTTATGGCTGGCATTGCCGAGGCCTTGATAGCCACGGCGGTCGGCTTGTTGGTGGCTATCCCAGCGGTGGTGATGTATAATTATTTCCACAACCGCCTGCATCAACTCCTGGAACGCTCGCAGCGTTTAGGCCGCCTGCTCTTGGCCAGCCTGAGTTCCACCCAGGCACGGGCAGTCCAGGCCATTGATCTGCCCAAGATCGGAGCGCGGCGATGAAACTCCACCGGCACGGTCCCATCACCGAAATCAACATGACTCCCTTCGTGGACATTGTCCTGGTCATCCTGATCATTTTCCTCCTGACGGCCACGGTGATGATGCCCCGAACGTTTTCCATTTCCCTGCCCAAAGCTACCCAGGCCGAGAAGATGGAAAAGATCGTGGTAATTGTCAGTGTAGATCGGGAGGGTAGGATGGCCATTAACGGCACCCGGGTGTATCAAGAAACGGACTTCAACGCGGTTTTTGAGGAATTGGTCCGAGGCAAGGAACCGCAGGCCGTCATCGCGGCGGATAAAGAGGTGAGACACGGGACCATCATCGAAATTATTGATCGGCTCAAGCGCCTCAAAGTGGAGCGCATCGGCATCGAGGTGGAGCAGCAGTAGGCATCGACCATGCGGTTGATCAACATAAATTCTGAACAGATTTCCAGTCACTGGGGCTTGGCCACCCTCATTTCCCTGACCATGCATGGGTTGATCCTCTGGGCCATCCTGCTTTTGCCGCCGGCCACGCCGATGAAAAAAAAGGTGGTCCAGGTGGATACCATCACTCTGGCAGCCATCACCCCCAAACCTGAGGGCGGAGGAGGGGGGCAAGCCGGGCCACCCCCGCCCAGCCAGGAAAAGCCCAAGCCTCCACCACCGCCGCCGCCCAAACCGCCGGAGGTAAAACCCAAACCCAAGCCAGTGGTGAAACCGCAGCCCGAGCCAGCACCGATTCCAGAACGGCTGGCCCTGCCCCGGCCGGCGCCGGTGGTGGCACCGAGGCCAGCGTCCAGTCAGCCTGCCTACAGTTCGGCCAGCAGCGCCAGCTCGACCTATGGTCGGGGGAGCGGCACCGGCTCAGGCACAGGCACCGGTAGCGGTTATGGCACCGGCAGCGGCACCGGCAGTGGCTCGGGGTCTGGCACCGGCTCTGGCGCTGGCGCAGGCACGGCCTTGCAGGGCTACTTGGCCAAGGTCCGGAATCTATTGGAAAAAAATAAAATTTATCCCAGCCAGGCCCGCAGTCGTAATGAGCAGGGGACCGTGGTGGTGCGGTTTACCATCGGCGCGGACGGCTCCATCGCCGGGGTGAGCCTCTCCAGCTCATCCGGATCGGTCATCCTGGATCAGGCCGCCCAAGAGACAGTGAGGAAGGTGGGACGTTTCCCCCCCATCCCAGCAGAAGTCCAGAAAAGCAGCCTCACCGTCCAGGTGCCCCTAGCCTACCGGCTCCATGGCAGCTAGAAGGTGTCCATCCGGAAACTACAGAAATCAGCGGATGTGACCTACAAGGTGGCAATAACAAGCCTTTCTGTAGGGACGTTTCGCGAAATGCCCCTACAAGGTCTATTCGTAATTCGATGCCTTTCCGGATGAAAATTAGGAAGGATAGGCGAGCATAGGGAATAATTGCCCCAAAATTGGCAACATATTGAAGTTCGTCATAATTCCCCTTCCCCGCTCTGCGGGGAGAGGGTTAGGGTGAGAGGTCAGATAATTGCTTTTTTTTTCTTGGCCTACTATAAGGTAACTGGAAGGATAACGGAGGGATTAGAGCTTTTTTTCCTGGTTCCTGGGGGGCCGCTGATCCACCTGATTTAAGCCGATGCAAAAGCGAGCCAGGCGCCAGCCCAATTCCGCCACCTTGCTCTGCCAACTATGTTGGTAGAGACGCTCCAGCCACGCGATGACGTAGGTAAGGCCCACCAACCCCAGGGCCAATCCCAAGAGCATGGCTGGACTGCCCCCACCCAGGAGGTTCAGCAGGAGCTTAGCCGCCAAGAAAGCCAGAAAGAGGCGCAAGGCTAAATTAAAGAGAAACCCCAGCATGGCTCGCCATCGTTACTTTCAGAGCTCTTGCAGAGCAGGACAAACTTCTGCCGCGAAAGAGGAAAATTACTATCGTCAACCTGATCGCTTGGGCGGCTCGAAGATTTTTCAGGCGTGCCGCTCCCTCAGAATGATCGCCGAGGCCCAAGGGAATTAATTTGCCGTTCGCCTGGCTGGCTGCCCAAACCTTGTCGGCCACTGCCGGCGCCACCTCATCCCTAATCCCCTTTCCTTCTTCTCTCTTCCTTTTGGTCCAAATAACAAGGGCGGGAGCGCCCCGCCCTCGGTCTTTACTCTTCTTCCTCTTCTTCCTGGGGCTTGAGATGGTCGGGGATTATGGCCATCTTAATGAGGAGAGGCTTGAGGAAGCTCCATTTAATCCCCAGTTCATAGACCTCTTCCAGGTCACGGATGGCGTCCCAGCAGTTGTGGCAGGGGGCAATGACCAATTGGGCGCCGGTGGCAATGATCTGGTCCCGCTTGACCTTCATGCCGATATTGCGCCATTGGCGATAGCGACCGATGCCGTTTAAGCCGCCGCCGCCACCGCAACAGAAGTTATACTCCCGGTTGGGCTGCATCTCGATGAAATAACCCGGCTCCACGATGTAGCTCATGATCTCCCGGGTAATGTCCTTGAGGCCGTGATTCCGGATGTAATTGCAGGAGTCCTGGATGGTAACCGGCACTTTTATGCGTTTCTCCGGATCAATCTTGATCTTGCCAGTCCGCAGAGCTTCGGCTACCCATTCCACATAGTGGATGTAGGGGACGGGCGGTCGGCCGTCTTCCCGGCCGACCCAATACGGGCCTTCCACCACCGTGCCCCGGTGGGCGTGGCCGCATTCGGTGCCCATAACCCGTTTTGGTTGGAGACGTTCAATGGCATCATAGACACTCTGCACCTGGAGCTTGCAACCTTCCCAGTCGCCGGCGAACATGGTGAGGGAAGTCTGTTCCCAGCCGAGACTGGGCACGGTCCAGTCCTCCCCAGCGATATGGAAGAGGATGGCGGCCTCGGCAATGTCCTCGGGGTAATGTTTCGGTTCCCGGGCATTGACGGTATACATGATGTCCGCCCCCACTTTATCCACGGGGATTTCCAGGCCGGGCCATTCATCCTGCTGTTCTTCGGCCATCCATTCACAGGTCTCCACCCAGTCTTCCGGGGTGACGTCCATCTGGGCCCTAAAGACCCGGTGCATGCCGGAACCGATCTTCATTTCCCACGGCACAAAGCCTTGGGAGAAACACAGCCCCCGCAGATAGCTGAACATGACGCCCATGTCGATGCCATACGGGCAGAAGGAGCCGCAGCGATTGCAACAGGTGCATTTGCCCCAGGCCGTATCCATGCAATAGATCATGTGGGCCGTATCCACCTCGCCGTTTTTCTCCACGATCTTGCCCAGGGTGGTGAGGATTTTGTAAGACGGCACCTGCGTGGGGTCCTTTTTGTTGGCCAGGTAGAAAAAACAGCTATCGGCACAGAGCCCACAATGGGCACACATTTCCAGCCAGGTGCGGATGCGGGATTTGCAGGTATCCTGCAAGGTCTGCTGCAACTTGGGCACATCCACATCCAGCGCTTGCATTTCCTGATAATATTGTTTCCCCCCTTTGTCGGCCAAGACGGCGTCCAACTGTTCCTTGGTATTGATGGGGGTTCGGTTACACAGGATTCCTTCGGGCATACGCTTTTACTCCTCCGTGGGCGGTTTCCCAGGACTAAACATTTTCTCTCATGCCCAGCCGTCAACCGGTTTTGGAGGTGAAACTCAGCTCCACCTAAAACCGTCATCGAATAGGCATTAATAGATAATTCTTCTTATATAAGATAATACCTTCTTTTTACCATGCAAACCCTCCCTTGGCTTTGTAGGCCCGCTTGATGCCGAAGTCCATGCCGATCTGGGCCCGGGAGAGGAAATAGCCCACCACATGGAAGAGTTTGGTGAAGGGAATGGCGATGAGGAGCGCCATGCCGCTGAGAATGTGCGTATAGTTCCAGAAGACGTAATCGCCGAACTGATGGGCGGCCATGAAGCCGGAGAAGAACGGCAGCACCGTCAGGACTAAGAGAAAATAATCATAGGCAGTAGTCAGGATCCGCACTTCCGGCAAGCCGATACGCCGGATGGCAATGAACACTGCAGTAACCATGACTCCGATGGTCAAGGCATCCGCCAAGATCATAGGGATAGTGGGCCAGTCAATGCCCCAACGCTCTTTCAGGATCACCGCGTGGCCGACCAGGAAGAGGGGAGTGACCACCAAACCGATATGGAAGACGAAGAAAATGATGGTATAGAGGGGTTTAGCCCGCCAACCATGGGAGCCGAAGGGAATGAGCCAATGGATAATGGAGCTGAGGGCGCCTTTGATGCCCAAGGCAGGGTACTTCCGATAGGCCACCCGGTCCAACCGCCAGTCTAGCCCCCGGATGTAAAGCACCACCCGGACAGTGAGGCCGATAAAGAAGATGGCGAAGGTTAGCCACAAGAGAGGACCGGTAATAAAGTTATACATGATCGCTTCCTCCCAACCGCACTGCTGCGGCCACTCATGCTATTGAATCAGGTTGTCTTCGTCCCGGCCGGTGAGGTAGAGCCAAAAACCCAGGATGCTGAGGACGATGACGCCCATGAGGTAGTAAACTGCACCTTTGGTGAAGAGCATAAAATCATGGAGGGTATAGAATTCATTTCCCATGGCAATGGTCCTTTAGTGTCCCCAGGTCTGGGGATGGGGTTTGAGTTCATGTTCTTCCAGTTCCCGCGGTTCGTGTTCTTTAAAGTCAGGGTGCTCATAGAAAATGGGCATCCGGGAAGCAATGAACCGGAAGACCAGCAGGCCCACGGTGACGACAAAGATGGAGATGACAAACTCATGCCACCGGGGGAAGTAACGCATTTCCGGGGGCAGGTGCCAGTTAAAGGCCACCAGGGAGACGTTGAAGCGGTTCAGGACGATGCCCAGGACCGTTAAGACTGCGGTCCAGCGGATCAGGGTCAGCCGCTTTTCCCGCA
>CAZARS010000001.1:0-2903 GCA_964487625.1 uncultured Desulfobacca sp. | reverse complement strand
GCACCGCAATGGCATAGAGGAAAGCCGGCAAGGCCACAAAACCCAGGAGTTCCACCAGGAACCAGGCACCATAGCCGGTCAACAGATAAGACCAATTATTGTCCAAGGTCAGGCCCACCACTTTGATGAAGAAGTAGAGGACCAGGACCATGGCTGCGCCTTTGGCAAAGCCATAGGTGACGCCGTCGTGTTCTTTCAGGTATGTCTCGTCCATCTTGTCGTGCATAAAATGATGGGACAAAGTGGATTCAAAGATCACCATGGATAAACCGGCGGCGATGCTGGACACAAAGAAAAAAAGAGGGATATAGGGCGAATACCATAAGGGATGCATTTTGGAGGGCGCAATCAGGAAGAGGGCACCCAGCGAGCTCTGGTGCATGGTGGAGAGCACCACGCCGAAGATGGTCAGGGCCAAGGTGGCCTTGACGATGATATCCCGGGGTTTGCGGATGCCGAGCCATTCGAGGGCAGAAGGCACCCACTCGATGAACAGGGTAATGAGATACAAGAAGACGCATAAGCCCACTTCAAAGAGGACGGAGGTGGGGCCGGATTGCACAAAGAAGGGGTACGGCAAGCGCCAGGGCCGGCCAACGTCGTAATGCAAGGCAAAGACGACCAAGGCGTAGCCCAGGAAGGCCGTCAGAATGGCGGGCCGCACTGCGGAATGGAACCGTTTCAGACCGAAGACGTAGCACGCAGCGGAGGTGGTGTAGCCCCCGGCTGCCAAGGCCACACCGCAGAGCAGATCAAAACTGATCCAGAGGCCCCAAGGGTAGTTATCCGTCAAGTTGGTGACTGCCCCCAGACCTTTGGTAAACCGCAGGATGGTGACAAATCCGCCCAGAAGCAGGATGATGCCGACGACAACATTAAACGGCGTGAGGTATTGCTTTAGATTATCAGTTTTCAGGGTGGACATCTTATTGGCCCTCCTCGGTCTGGCCTTTGTCGGCCTCGGCCTGCGCCTTGGCGGCTTCTTCCAAGGCCTTTTTGACCTCCCGCTCAATGGCGGCCTTCTTGTCGGCCTCGGCTTTGGCCAGGGCCTTATCCAGCTCTTCTTTGGCCTGCGCCTTGGCCTTGGCCACGGCCTCCTTGACAGCCTGTTTCTTTTCCTCCGTGGCGATCTTGTCCCGGCGTTTGTTAATGGCATAGATGCCCGTGAGGAGGACCGGCCAAGCCGCAGCAATGATGGGGACGGCGGCCAAGGCACCGGAGGTCAATTCCGGGGCCGGGGTGACGCCCAGGTCTTCCCGCAAGCCGATATACTTGAAGGGTACTCCGGAGATATACAACCAATTAGTGCCGCCCATCTCCCGTTCCCCATAAATATGATGCACGTAGCGGTCGGGGAAGGCCGCAAAGCGCTGCCGAGCAATGGCCAACAGGTCCCGGCGTTTCCCGTAGACCAGGGCTTCGGTGGGGCAGGCCCCCACACAGCCCGGCACCGTCAATTTGCCGCTGGTGATATGGGGATGGCACATATGGCATTTCATGACCCGGGGGGTCAGGGGTTCATCATACTCATAGGTGGGAATTTCAAAGGGACAGGCGATCATGCAATAACGGCAGCCGACACACACCGATTCGTCCCAGATCACCGCTCCTTCCGGCGTTTTAGTAAAAGCGGCCACAAAGCAGGCCGAGGCGCAGGCCGGTTCCAAACAGTGTTGGCATTGATCCTTGCGGAAAACTGCCCCCGCTACTCCCGGGATCGGCTCATACCGGTTGACGACGGTGAAGGTCTTGGCATTGGTCCGGCGTTTTTTCTCGAGGACACTGAGGTCATCGAAAGGCTTATCAGGCGCGGGCAGACCGTTGACCCGATTGCACCCGGCTTCACAGCTCCGGCAGCCGATGCAGCGGGTGGCGTCAAAAAGGACGCCATAGCTGTCGGGATAGCCTTCGAAATGTTTGACGCCGGCGGCCTGGGCCGTCTGCCCCACCGCAGCGCTTATCCCTGCGGCTCCCAGCAGGCCCAGAAACGTTCTTCGTTGCATGGACATACTCCTTTTCTTATCGGGATAAAGCCGCCTGCTGCGGTTTTGGCTGGTGGCACGCCGCACAGGCCGTGGCCACTGGTTTGATACCCATCTCTTTATGACAACTCATACATTGGCCATGATAAGCCGCCTGTAACCCGGGTCGGCTGATTTCCGCGGCCGCCACGGCTGCCACTCCCTGGGTCTTGGCATGGCAGGTAACACAGGAGGGCGGCTCCACCGCAGGCGGGCTGTTATGGTGGCAGGCCTGGCAGACGGTGCCGGGCAATGAGTGGAAATGGCTGGCCAATTTGCTATGCTGTATCCCCTTCTGCAAGGCATTCAGGTGTTTGGCATGATCCAACTCCACCGGTTGGTATTTATTGGACAGCTCCTTGATGATCACCTTCTCGGGTAGCTTCGCGCTCAGGAAGGGGTCGGGGCCCAGGCGGCGGCTCTGCAGGAGGCTGGCGGCCACGGCCGCTTTCTGCTGCGGGCTGGCGGCTGCGGCTGCTGCCGCCCCAGGCATATGACAGAGCTGACACTGGGCCAAGTTGGCTGGCCGTGCCTGGGGAATGCTCTTGTGGCAGCCGGCACAGTTGGCCTGGGCCTTCTCGGCTTCGTGGCAACCGATACAACTGGCCTCGGCATCGCGCCGATGCATGGCCTGTTCAAAAGTGACCATGCCGCCTTTCTCACTGCCGCCCCGAGTATGACAGGCGCTGCAGGATTCCATACTGGCATGGTGACAGACCCGGCAGGAGTCCGTATATTTTTCATGGGCTTGATGATTAAAGGGCACCGGCGGCAGGGACGCCTCCGCTCCTTCAGCCCCGCCATTGGTCTCGCCCTCGTAACGGACCAGGGTGGCATTGGGTTGACCCCGCTGCAGTCGGGGCACTTCCCCGCCGGGGAGTT